>JBDKIR010000354.1:0-4874 GCA_039797035.1 Pseudomonadota bacterium
TTCCACCTGGTCGCGGATGGATTCCGCTTCCTTGCGGCGGAGCATGCCCTGGATTTTCCAGAACAGGCCGGGTTTTGGGCCGGCCTCGCTCATGTCGCGCCCCGCCAGGGGTTGGGTAGGCCGAGCTTGCGCATGATGCGCGCTTCGGCACGTTCCATCCGCCGCGCCTCGCCCGCCTGCAAATGATCATGCCCGGCCAGGTGCAGCGCGCCATGCGCGACCAGATGCGCGAAATGCGCCGTGGCGCGGCGCCCGGCATCACGCGCTTCACGGCGCACAACCCCCAAGGCCAAGGCCACATCGCCCAGATAGCCAGGCACGCCCCCCGGAAAGGACAAGACATTGGTCGGCTTGGCTTTCGCGCGATGCGTGCCATTCAACCGCTTCACCGCCGCATCCGTGGCCAGCAGCACGGTCACTGCCCCGCGGGCACCTGCCTCACGCAGGGCAGCCTCAGCGGCACGGCGCGCCAAGGCCTCGGGCCGCTTGATAGTGGCGCGCCAGCCTGGCGCGGCCAGGATCACGGAGATATCGAGCCCCTCCGCCAATCCGCTCCGAAGCCCAGCCGAAGCGCCCTTGCGGCGCCCCTGGCCGGGACGGCTACTTCCCGGTTCCATTCTTCTCCTTCTTCGCCCGGTTCTGTTCATCGGCCCGCCCATAAGCGGCCACGATCCGGGCAACCAGAGGATGCCTTACCACATCCCGTTCCGCAAAGCGCGCTACACCAATACCTTCGACCCCTTCAACAATGCCAAGCGCTTCGACCAGCCCGGAAGGCTGGCCCGAGGGCAAATCGATCTGGGTCGGATCGCCGGTGACAACCATGCGGCTTCCCTCCCCCATCCGGGTCAGGAACATCTTCATCTGGGCGGGGGTGGTGTTCTGCGCCTCATCCAAGATGGCGTAGCAATGCGCCAGGGTGCGCCCGCGCATGAAAGCCAGCGGGGCGATTTCAATCTCCCCGGCCGCGATCCGCCGCGCCACTTGTTCCGCCGGCAGCATGTCATGCAAGGCGTCGTAAAGCGGGCGCAGATAGGGGTCGACCTTTTCCTTCATATCGCCGGGCAGGAAGCCAAGCCTTTCGCCGGCCTCCACCGCCGGGCGGGACAGTACAATCCGATCGACGCGGCCCGATTGCAGCAGCGCCACGCCCTGCGCCACCGCCAGATAGGTCTTGCCCGTGCCAGCGGGGCCAATGCCGAACACCATGTCATGCCGGGCGAGCATATCGATATAGGACGCCTGGGCAGCACTGCGTGGCGCAATCGCGCCCTTGCGCGTGCGGATTGCCGGCAAATCCTGCAAGGGCAGGCGCGGTTCGCCCTGTTCCGCGCCCCCTTCCGCAAGCCGCAAGGCCGCTTCCACTTCCGCCGTGCCAACATGTTCGCCGCGTTCCAGCCGTTTCCATAAGGCGAGCAAGGCGGCTTCCGCCATTTCCGTTCTTTGCGCACCACCGGAAATCGCGATGCGATTCCCTCGTGACGCCACGCGCACGCCCAATACCTGTTCGATCCGCGCCAAATGACGATCATGTTCGCCATGCAGCAGGGGCAGCAGCGCATTGTCGTGGAAATGCAGCGTTATGGAACGCTGATCGGCGGGGTTGCGCAGCTCCGCGGGGCGGAGGGCGGGCGGGGCGATGTTCAAGCGGCGTCTCTCTCCGATTTTGGCGGTGAATGACCGGTGACGAGAACGCCACCGAGGGAATTCGGGTTGGTGGTGGTCACGCGCACCGTGACGATCTGACCCGTCAGCTCTCCCTCAGCGGCAAAATGCACGGGCTGCAACCAAGGGGAACGCCCGGCCATTTGGCCGGGATGCCGGCCGGGGCCGGTGACCAATACGGGGATATCCATATCCTGGCGGCTTTGGTTGAAGCGGTGTTGCTGATCGCGCAGCAGGGCCTGGATTTCCTGCAAGCGCGCATCGGCCAGCGCTTCTTCCACCTGCCCCGCCATGCCAGCCGCCGGCGTGCCGGGGCGCGCCGAATAGCGGAAGGAAAAGGCGGAGGCGAAGCCGATATCCTCAATCAGTTTCAGCGTGGCGCGATGATCCGCATCGCTTTCCCCCGGATGGCCCGCAATGAAATCGGAAGACAGCGCCAGATCAGGCCGCGCCGCACGCAGCTTTTCAATCAGCGCCACATAATCCGCCACCGAATGGCCGCGGTTCATCATTTTCAGGATGCGATCCGAACCCGATTGCACCGGCAGGTGCAAAAACGGCATCAGCGCCGGAATATCGCGATGCGCCGAGATCAGATCGTCGCCCATGTCGCGCGGGTGGGAAGTTGTGTAGCGCAGGCGATCCAGCCCCGGGATTTCCGCGAGCGCCAGCAGAAGCCGCGCGAGCGACCAATCCCCGCCATCCGGCCCTTCGCCGTGATAGGCATTCACATTCTGCCCGAGCAGCGTGATCTCCCGCGCCCCGAGTGCGACCAGGCGCTTGGCTTCCGCAATCACCGCCGCCGCCGGGCGCGAATATTCCGCGCCGCGCGTATAGGGCACCACGCAGAAGGAACAGAATTTATCGCAGCCTTCCTGCACGGTCAGAAAAGCGGTCACCCCCTGGGGGGCCGCCTGTTCCGGCAAATGGTCGAATTTTCCCTCTACCGGAAATTCGGTTTCGATCACGGCCCCCGCCGCGCGGGAGGCACGCGCCACCATCTCTGGCAGGCGGTGATAGCTTTGCGGGCCCAGCACAATATCCACCCAGGGCGCGCGGGCGGTGATTTCCGCCCCTTCGGCCTGCGCCACACACCCCGCGACGGCGACAATCATCTCCCCACCGCGCGCGGTCTTGGCTTCGCGCAAGCGGCCCAGATCGGAAAACACCTTCTCGGTCGCCTTTTCGCGGATGTGGCAGGTATTGAGGATGACCATATCGGCCTCCTCCGCCACTTCCGTGGGCGCATAGCCAAGCGGTGCCAGCACATCCGCCATGCGGGCGCTGTCATACACATTCATCTGGCAGCCCCAGGTACGGATCAAAAGCCGCTTCCGTGGTGGGGTGCCTTGGCGTTCAGTCATGAAATCCAGGCCTCCGTCGCCCCAGCACAGGGCGAAACGGGGGAAATGAGCAGGCCGGCTGCGCTGGTCAAGCGCGTCAAGACCCGAAAGCGCGAATCAAGGGGCCAAGGATCATGATTTGAGCCTGGAGTCTCCCGCCGCGTCGGGTCAAGCGCTAAGAGCAGATCACGTTCGGATGGAATCATCTGAACGGGTGAAGATGCTCGAAAAACAACGAACTAGAGGGGGTGGCGTGAAGCCATGTGAACGCAGCACGCTCTAGCGACCGGGGTCGAGAAAAAGCGGGGTCGCGGGGCGGTTTTGCCGCAATTGCGCTGCCCCGGCGGCCACAACATGGCTGACCGCCGCCGTCAGCACCTTGCGATCCGGGAATAATGCCGGGTCGGCGGCTTGGTGGAGCAGAACCGTGGCCCGCGCCCCTGGCCGGCGAGCAATGCGCCAGAAATGAGAGGCGATATCCATATCGCCATACCAGGCGAAAAGCGGCCGATCCCGCCGACAGGCCGGCAAGCCGCCCAAACGGTCATAGACCAGGGAGATGGGCTGCACCGCCTTGGCATCCGCCGCCGAGGTCAGGAAGGCCGAGCGGAAGGGCAGCACGCGCGTGCCGTCATTGCTGGTGCCTTCGGCAAACAGGATCAGATTATCACCCGCCTGCAGTCTTTCACGCATGACATCCGCTTCCCGGAGCACGGTCGACGTCCGCCGCCGGCTGACAAAAACCGTCCGGCCGAAACGCGCGATAATGCCAATAACGGGCCATTGCCCGACCTCAGCCTTGGCGACAAAACTCGCCTCCAGCACGCTGCCCAGCACCAGAATATCGAGCCAGGAGGAATGATTGGGCAAAAACAGGGTTGCGGGCTTTTGCGATACCTCACCCACCACCTGCACCTTGAGGCCGATCAGCCAGCACAGGACGCGGTGATAGAGGCAGCCGAATTTGATCTTGGCGCGGCCGGGCAACAGCATCAGCACTGCCTGGATGGGCAGTGCGATCAGGGTCCAGATCAGGGCGCAAAAAATCCGCCGGATCGCCCGGAACCGGCCGCCCAAAGGGCGCGGTTCCATGATGTCGCCCCAGGCATCCCCGGGCATGAAGGGTTTGAAACGCAGCGGCTTGATCCGCATCTGGCGGCGCGGCCGCAAAGCTTCTTCCGGATTTCGCGCAACAGCATCCATGGGGCGCGGGTTAGCGCGCAGAACATGGCATCGCAATGACACTCCGGCGACGATTGCGTGAATATGGGGCGTTGCGGGCCCGAAATGCCCAAGATTTGATATCTGGCCGGCCAGAGCGGACCAATTCCCGCCACACCGCTGGTTGCCGCAGGGCAGTGTTATGTTATATCAACGCGCATGAGCTTTTCTGACCCCTTGGCATTGTCTTCCGGTAGCGCCGCGCGGCTTGGCCTAGTCGCGGCTTTGGCGGCTATGCTCTGGGCCGGGGTTGTCTGGGCCTTGGCGGCATGAAAATCGCGCCCGCCGCCCTGGCTTTGGCCGATGTGACCATTTGCCATGCGCGCCGCCCTGCGGTGCATCATCTTTCCGGGCGCTTCGCGCCGGGCAGCCTGACGGCGATTGTGGGCCCGAATGGCGCCGGCAAAACCACGCTGTTGCGCGCCCTGGCCGGGCTGCATGCCCCGGAATCCGGGCGTATCAGCTTTGACGGCACTGCGCGCATTGCCCTTTTGCCGCAAATGGCCGCGCTGGACCGGAGCTTCCCGATCACCTGCCGGGATGTGGTGATGCAGGGGCTTTGGCCCCGGATTGGCGCCTTCCGGTCTGTGTCGAATGCCGATCAGGCACGGGTTGATCAGGCCCTGGCGGCGGTTGGGTTGGCCG
>JBDKIR010000355.1:0-4377 GCA_039797035.1 Pseudomonadota bacterium
GCGCAGCGCACCGATGTAAAGGGTGGCAAGCCCCATGCTTTCCGCCGCCACCACGGCATTCTGCGCCGCAAGGCCGGCGTCAATGGCCGCGACCAGGAAGGTTTCCAGGAAGGGCATGCCCGCCAGTGCCACGCCTTCCTGCTGACCAAGCCGTTCATTGCGCGACACATCGGCGATGAAAATCAGGAAAAGCGGGCATTGTTCGATATGCCGTTGGCCACCGGCGATTTCCGCCAAGGCCTTGCGCTTCGCCGGATCATTGACGGCGACCACCGACCAGGTTTGCAGGTTGGAAGACGTGGCCGCGGATTGAGCCGCCGCAATCAGAGATTCCAGCGTGCCTGCCGGCAGCGCATCTGGCCGATAGCCGCGCACTGAACGATGCGACAGCAAAAGGGCCATTGTATCGTTCCAAGGGCCAATCTTGGGCTCAGCGCCCGCGCCATAACGCGCTGTCAGCGCGGCTGCGGTCGGCAATTGCATACCATCCATGGGGGTATTCCTTCCTTATGATGGGGGGAGGTTAGGCCAGAAAGGCCAGACATGAAAATCAGGCCGCAGGGCGAAACCCGGCTGCGGGATGGGGGGCTGCCAGTAGCGGCCCCGCGCCCAGGAGTTTTTCCCGGTAAGTGCCTGACGCATAAGCCTGCTTATAGCGCCCGCGTTCCTGAAGCGCCGGCACCAAAAGCCGCACCACATCTTCCAGGCATTCTGGCGTGACGGTGCGCGAGAGGTTGAAGCCATCCACATCCGCCTGATCCACCCAGGCGATGAGTTCCTCGGCCACCTCATCCACAGAACCAACGATGGGTGGTTGGCGGCTGCCGAGCACCATGCGGTCCATCAGCGCGCGTTTGGTGGCGCGCGGTGCGGCGGCGCGCAAAGCTTCCACATTCGAACGAATGGCCTGGCTTTGCCCGGCCTCCGGCAATTCCTCATCGGGGGCAAAACGCGCCAAATCTATGCCGAGGGAAGCAGAAGCATGCGCCAAGGCGCCTTCAATGCTCGCGTGCTGGCGATAGTCGGCGAGCTTCGCCTCGGCCTCCGCCCGCGTGCGGCCAATGATCAGCGTGGCGCCGACAAAGATGCGGATCGGGCGCGGTGCGGCGCGGGCGCGCAAATCAGCGACCAGCTTCGCGACATGCGGCTTTGGTCCGCCATTCACAAAGACGCATTCGGCATGGCGCGCGGCAAAACCCCGCCCGCGATCCGAAGCGCCGGCCTGATACAGAACCGGCGTGCGTTGCGGGGATGGTTCCACCAGATGCGGCGCATCCAGCCGATATTGCCGGCCTTCATGGCGGATGCGCTTCACGCGTGCGGGATCGGCATAGATGCCCGCCGCGCGGTCGCGCTTCACGGCATCAGCGGCCCAGGATTCCTCCCATAGCCGATAGACGATTTCCATATACTCATCGGCCAGATCGTAGCGATCATCATGCGCCATTTGCCGATCCAGCCCCATGGCGCGCGCGGCACTATCCAGATAGCCGGTGACGATATTCCAGCCGATGCGCCCTTGCGTCAGATGATCCAGCGTTGAGAAACGCCGCGCCAGCAAGGCCGGGCTTTCCCAAGCGAGGTTGCATGTCACGCCAAAGCCAAGGTTGCGCGTGGCCGCCGCCATGGCCGGCACAAGCAGCATGGGATCAAGCAGCGGCACCTGCACGGCATTCCTGATCGCCGCATCGCCATTCCCGCCATGCACATCATAAATCCCCAAGACATCGGCCAGAAACAGCCCATCAAACAGGCCTTCTTCCAACAACCGCGCCAGCCCCATCCAATAGTCAAGCGAAAGATAGTCAGCCGAGCGATCCCGCGGATGGCGCCACATGCCCTGCTGGATATGGCCAACACAGGCCATGTCAAAAGCATTGAATCGGATTTCGCGCTTCATAGCGAAAGCCCGGGGATCAGCAGCGCTTCCAGCACGCGGCGGCGATTGCCATCAATCACCACGGCCTTGCGGGCCTTCAAATCAAAGCCAATGCCCACCGCTTCCGCCGCCGCCACCGGCGCGCCCGTCACGCCATCATGCAGCAGATGCGTCCAGGTGGTGGTTTTGTCCCCCAGCGCGCGCAGCCCGCTATGGATGATCAGCAAATCGCCGATCCGCATAGGTTGCAGATAGACCAGCCGATATTCCAAGGCCGCGCTGCCAATGCCTTCTTCCCGCGCGCCGAGTTCTTCTGAGCCGCGAAAACGCAGATTGGGCACGCCATCCCAGATGCGCGCAATCACCACATCCGGACGCATCAGCCCGGCGCGGTCACAATCTTCGGCCCGGATGGCGCCCAGATGCGCCTCGGTCAGACCCATGGCCTTGGTGGCGGCAAGGTCGGGCGGCATGCGGATGGGGTCGAAGGGCAGGCCGCGCGGCCCTGCGTGATCCGGCAGGGTGGTGGCAAGGCCAGCGATTTTCTCATCCAGCCCCGCCGGCAGGGGCAGGATTGCGCCCGAATGCGGGTCGCGCAATTCAATATCCGAAACCAGCGCCGCCGAGGCCACCCCCGTGCCGCTATTCCTGATTTCCACATAGACGCGCAGCCGATCCCCTTGGCGCGCCACGATGCCACCGAAAATCGTGAAAGCCGACCCCGCCGCCATTTCGCGTAAGAAGCGGATATGCTGATCCACCGGGGTGAAAAAGCCGCGATCCGGCGTGATGCCAAGCGCCAAAGCGAGCCAGGCCAGCCCATCCCCTGCGCGGGCAAGGTAATGGCGCACATTCATATGCCCCATCACATCGCATTCGCCGCTTTGCACACTGCCCTTGCCAATCACGATCATGGAATCACCCCTGGGAACCGCCCGCAGAACACCCTGCCCGGCCCCTCAACGCAACCCAAGATTTGGTCGCATTTTCCGAGCCGCCAGGTGAGTCCACCTGGCTTGAAAATGCTCCAGGGCTTGAGCCCGCCCAAAACTCGGCGCAGCATACCCGAAAGCAAAAGGAAGGAACCGCGCCATGGATGTCGGTATTTTCAACCTCATGGGCTATCGCAATCGCGGCGTGCCCACGGCCGCGATCTATGACCAGACCATCGCCCAGGTGAAGGCCGCGGAAGCCGCCGGCTTCAACATCGCCTGGTTCGCCGAGCATCATTTTTCCAACTACTGCGTCTGCCCATCGCCGCTGATGATGGTGGCGCGGCTGGCGGGCGAGACTTCACGCATCAAGCTCGCTTCCGGTGTGGTGATTGTGCCGCTCTATCACCCTTCCCGCCTGATTGCCGAAATCGGCATGGTTGATTCCATGACGCATGGGCGCCTGGTTCTCGGCGTTGGGAGCGGGTATCAGCCTTATGAGTTTGAACGCTTCGATGCATCCCTTCAGGAAGCGCCGCACCGGCTGTTGGAAGTGATGGCCATGATGGAAAAGGCCTTTGGCGGCGAGACCTTTTCGCATGAGGGCGAATATTATTCCCTGCCGCAAACCCATATCGCCCCACGCCCCGCCGGCAAGCTGCCGGAGATTTGGGTGGCCGGCGACAACCCCGATTTGCATCGCTATGCCGCGCAGCGCGACTGCGTGGTGATGGTGACACCGCGCCACTTCACCCCTGCCCTTTTGGCCGCTGCGCGCCGGCGCTTTGAAGATATCTGGCGCGCCGCCGGCAAATCGCCCGAGGCGCTGCGCTTCGGCGCGATGCGCCCCTTCTGCGTGACGGATGACAAGGCCGAAGCCATGGCCTTTTTGGAGAATGCCCGCTGGCAAATCCGCCTATCCCAAAGCCTGCGCCGCAAGGAACAGGAAATGGATGGCGGCTTGTTGGTGGAAAAAACCTGGGAAGGCGAACCAAGCCTGGAAGAAATGGGGTCCTTCATGCTGGTGGGGGATGCCGATACGGTGGCCGCGCGCATGGCAGCCGAAATCCGCGCCGCCAGCCCCTGCCACTATCTGCTGCAAATGCAGATTGGCGACCTGCCGCCCGCCATCGCCATGAACACCATCAAGGCGTGGGAGAGCGCCATCCGCCCCCGCCTGGAACGCGAATTCGGCCCGCTGGACCGGATTGGGGTGCCAGTGCCGGCGGCGGCGTGAAGCATTTTCAAGCCAGGTGGCTTCACCTGGCGACTCGGAAAATGCGACCAAATAAAGCGTTAGAGGCTGGCTGCCGCATGCATGCGGCGGGCAGGCTCTAATTAAGCGCTTGACCCCCGCCCCCGCGATTTGGCACTGATTCGGGCGTGGTGACGCTTGTTCCAGTCAGTCGCGGGGATGAGGATACGCTCTGGGCCGTTGTGGCAACCGTGGGGCGCAAAAGCCGCGTGGCCGAGGTTTTCCGTTCACGCTCCGCCGCCCTGAATGACCGCGACTGGCGCGACCAACAAGTGCGCGCCTACGCCGATTGGCTGATCCGCGCCAAACAA
>JBDKIR010000356.1:0-5811 GCA_039797035.1 Pseudomonadota bacterium
GGGCATGTGGGCCATGCCGGATGCCATGGCGGCGATGCTCGAACAGAAGGTGGGTCACCCCAAGGCCGGCGCTTCCACCGCCTGGGTGCCTTCACCCACGGCAGCGACCTTGCATGCGTTGCATTATCACCAGATCAGCGTTGCCGACCGGCAGGATGAAATCACCAAGGGCGGCCGCCGTGCGAAATTGGATGATATCCTGACTGTGCCGCTGGCGCGTGACACGAACTGGTCGCCCGCCGATGTGCAGGCGGAGCTCGACAATAACGCGCAAGGCATTCTGGGCTATGTCGTGCGCTGGGTGGACCAAGGGGTTGGCTGTTCCAAGGTGCCGGACATCAATGATGTCGGGCTCATGGAAGACCGTGCGACGTTGCGCATCAGCAGCCAGCACATCGCCAATTGGCTCCGCCATGGTGTGGTGAGCGAAGCGCAGGTGATGGAAACCATGAAGCGCATGGCGGCGGTGGTGGATCGGCAGAATGCCGGGGACCCGCTTTATCGCCCCATGGCGCCGGGCTTTGACGGGCCCGCCTTCAAGGGCGCCTGTGATCTGGTCCTGAAAGGGCGTGAACAGCCCAATGGCTATACCGAATTCGTGCTGACGGCACGGCGGCGGGAAGCCAAGGCCGCCGGGTAAGGCGGAAGCCGCTTGTCTTTCCGGGCAAGCGGCGCAAGCATGATGCCAAGCGGGCAGGGGTAACTGCCCGCTCAGGAGGAAGGCATCATGGATTTTTCTGGCAAGGTTGGCATTGTGACGGGCGGCGCCAATGGCATTGGCGCGGCGGTTGCGCGTGGGTTTGTTGCGCGCGGCGGCAAGATCGTGATTGTGGATCGCGATGCCGCGTCCGGCGAAGCGCTTGCGGCGTCTCTTGGCGCGTCAGCGCTGTTCCGCACCGCTGATGTGACCAAGGCAGCCGATGTCGCAGCCTATGTGAAGGCAGCGCAGGACCGCTTTGGCGCGATTGATTGCTTCCACAATAATGCCGGCATTGAAGGCCGGGTTGCCCGCATTGCCGAATATGACGAAGCCGTTTTCGACCAGATCATGGCGGTGAATGTGAAGGGCGTGTTTCTGGGCCTGCGCCATGTGCTGCCCGTGATGATCGCGGCCGGGCGCGGCGCGGTGGTGAATACGGCATCCATCGCGGGTCTGGTGGGCTCCCCTGGCATGGCGGTCTATTCCGCTTCCAAGCATGCGGTGAATGGCCTCACGAAAAGTGTCGCCGGTGAGGTCGGGCCGCATGGTATTCGCGTCAATGCCGTCTGCCCTGGCCCGATCGCGACCCGCATGATCGAAGAAGTGTCACGCCAGGTTTCCCCCAATAATCCGAAAAGCGTTGAAGAACGCTATTCGGCCGGGATTCCGCTCAGGCGTTATGGCACGGCCGAGGAAGTGGCCAATCTGGTGCTGTTCCTGCTCTCTGACCTGGCAAGCAATATGACGGGTGGGGAGTATACGGTGGATGGCGGCCGGACAGCAGCTCCCGCAGGCGTTTCCACCAGCAGCACACCGCAATAGGCGCGCAGCACCCCTACACCGGCGCCAGTGAAGGGCAATATTCGATCACTGATGGTTGAGGTGATCGAATATTGCAGTTCGCGTATGGCGCGCTTCAGCTATCCATCTTCAACGCAGCGATGAAGGCGCTTTGCGGGATTTCCACCTTGCCGAATTGCCGCATGCGCTTCTTGCCTTCCTTCTGCTTTTCCAGAAGCTTGCGCTTGCGGCTGATGTCACCGCCATAACATTTCGCGGTCACATCCTTGGATAGGGCGGAGATTGTCTCACGCGCAATCACGCGCCCGCCAATCGCCGCCTGGATGGGGATTTTGAACAATTGGCGGGGAATCAGATCCTTCAGCTTTTCGCAAATCTGCCGCCCGCGCCGTTCCGCCTGGGCGCGATGCGCCATGAAGGACAGCGCATCCACCGGTTCATTATTCACCAGGATGGAAATCTTCACCAGATCGCCTTCCTCATAGCCATCCATCTGGTAATCGAAGGAAGCATAACCGCGTGAGACTGACTTCAGCCGGTCATAGAAATCGAACACCACTTCATTCAACGGTATCCGATAAACCAGCATGGCACGGGCGCCGACATAGGTGAGTTCCACCTGCTGCCCGCGGCGTTCATTGCAAAGGGCCAGCACGGCGCCGAGGTAATCATCGGGCAGCATGATGGTGGCCTTGATCCAGGGCTCTTCGATGTGGTCCAGCACGCTGCCATCGGGCATATCCGCGGGGTTGTGCAGTTCGAACATTTCGCCATTCGTCTTGTGCACCTTGTACACAACCGAAGGCGCGGTCGCGATCAGGTCCAGATCGAATTCGCGCGAAAGTCTTTCCTGCACGATTTCCAGATGCAAAAGGCCAAGGAAGCCGCAGCGAAAACCAAAGCCAAGCGCGGCACTGGTTTCCGGTTCATAATGGAAGGATGCGTCATTCAGCCTGAGCTTGCCCAAGGATTCCCGCAGCTTTTCGAAATCATCCGCATCCACCGGATAAAGCCCGCACCACACCACGGGGATCGAGGGCTTGAACCCGGCCAAAGCCTCGGCGGCGGGATTGCGATCATCCGTGATGGTATCGCCAACATTGGTATCGGCCACGGTTTTAATGGCGGCAGTCACATAGCCCATCTCACCAGGGCCAAGGCTTTCCACCGGCACCAGCTTTGGGGAGAAGACGCCGACCTGTTCAATGGTATGCACAGAACCAGACGACATCATGCGGATGCGCTGGCCCTTGCGCAAATACCCATCCTTCACGCGTACCAGAATGATCACGCCCAGATAGGCATCGTACCAGCTATCCACCAGCAAGGCCTTGGTGGTGGCGGATGCATCGCCCTTCGGTGGCGGCAGCCGTTCCACAATGGCATCCAGCACGCCTTCGATATTCAGGCCCGTCTTGGCGCTGATCATCACCGCGTCCGAAGCATCAAGCCCAATCACATCTTCAATCTGCTGCTTAACGCGGTCTGGCTCGGCCGCCGGCAGGTCAATCTTGTTCAGCACGGGCACAATCTCATGCCCCGCATCAATCGCCTGATAGACATTGGCGAGTGTCTGCGCCTCAACGCCCTGGGACGCATCCACCACCAGAAGTGATCCTTCACACGCGGCGAGTGACCGGCTGACTTCATAGGCGAAGTCCACATGGCCGGGCGTGTCCATCAAATTCAGCACATAGGTTTTGCCATCCTTGGCCGGGTAGGTCAGGCGGACGGTCTGTGCCTTGATGGTGATGCCTCGCTCCCGCTCCAACTCCATATTATCCAGGACCTGTTCCTTCATTTCGCGCGCGGTCAGCGCGCCGGTCTGCTGGATCAGCCGGTCGGCAAGCGTGGATTTCCCGTGATCAATATGGGCAATGATCGAGAAATTGCGGATCAGCGAAAGCGGCGTGTCAGTCATGATGGTCCCGGGGGTGCGGCGCGGAGTAGCGCCAGCGTTTTCAAAGGCGGAGATAAGGCAGCAGGGCCGGAAGTCAAACCCGCGCTTCAGTTGGCCCTGGGGAGCATGGGGGCCAGCCGCCACATGGCGATGGCGCCAAGCAGCGGGCCGATGCCCAGCAACGCAAAACCGGCCGACATCCCGAGCATTTCCATGGCCCGGGGCAGGGCCCAGATGGTGCCCGCCGTCAGCAGAAAACCAAGCGCGGTCTGCACCGTCAGCATGGTGCCGACGTAATCAGGCGGCGAAAGGCTCACGATACAGGCGGAAAACTGCGCGGAATCGGCCACCACCGTCAGGCCCCAGATGAAGGCAATCACCAGCGCCAGCAGCGGCCAGGCGCTGGCCTGGCCGATCAGCAGCGCGCAGGAACCCGAAGCCAGCATGCAGGCCCCGGCCACCTTGGCGCGATTCCAGCGATCCGCGGCGAGCCCCGCCAGGATGCAGCCCAAGGCGCCGGCCGCCACCACAGCGAAAACCCAGGGGCCAATGGCGGGGCTTTCCAGCACGGTGGCCAGGAAAACGCCGATCCAGGCCCACATGGCATAGAGTTCCCACATATGGCCAAGATACCCCAGATTGGCCAAGCGCAGCCCCTTATTGCGCCAGGCTTCCAGCATCTGCGCCGGGCGAAAGGGCGGGCGGGCGCCGAG
Source organism: Pseudomonadota bacterium (assembly GCA_039797035.1). Classification (GTDB taxonomy): domain Bacteria; phylum Pseudomonadota; class Alphaproteobacteria; order Acetobacterales; family Acetobacteraceae; genus Neoroseomonas. The sequence goes on from JBDKIR010000356.1 coordinate 4,115, forward strand.
CAATGGCCCGGGCTGAAACCCCAGGATCAGCAGGCCACCAAGGGCAGCCAGCATACCCGCCCCCGCATAGGCTGCGCGCCAATCCAACACGCCAACCAAAGCCGGCACCGCATGGGGCAAAGCGGAACCGAGCGTGACCGCGCCCACCACCAGCCCGATCAGCAGGCCCAAATCCCCTTTGGCCCAGGAGGCTGCGAGCTTCATCCCAACCGGGTAAACCCCCGCCATGGCCGCGCCTGCGATGAAACGCAGCAACAGCGCCAGCACGCCCGCCGGCGCCACGAGTGTTTGCGAGAGCGTCGCCGCCGCTGCCAGCAAGGCGCAACCCAGAAACAGCCAGCGCGCCGGCCAACGATCCGCCAGTGAGAATACCGCACTCACCAGCGTGCCGAAGACAAAACCCAATTGGACAGAGGCGGTCAGCCAGGCGGCACGGCTTGGCGCAATCAAGCCTTCCGCCAGCAGCGCCGGCACCGCAGCAGTGCCGGCGAACCAGACGGAGAGCGTGAGCACAATCGCGCCCACCAACAGCGCCATATTGCGGCGCTTGCTGGTGGGCGGGGGGCTCATGCCCGCAGCACGGCCCCGGTCGCCTTCGCAACCGCTGCGACAATCTTCTCCGCCACGGCGTCGATTTGCGCGTCGGTCAGCGTGGCTTCACGTGGCTGAAGGGTCACCTGCAAGGCCAGGCTCACCTTGCCTGCCGGCAGCTTATCCCCCGCATAACGGTCAAATAGCACGACATCGGTGATCAGCGTCCGTTCGGCGCCACGCGCGGCGCGGAGCAGCGCCTCGGCTGCCACAGCCTCATCTACCAGGAAGGCAAAGTCGCGCCGGAGTGGCTGGAAGGCCGGCAAATCGGGCGCGCCCTTCTTGCGGCGCTTGGGTTCCGGAATGGCATCCAGGAAGACCTCAAACGCCACCGCCGGGCCGGGCAGGTCGAGCGCGGCCAGTACGCGCGGATGAATTTCGCCAAAACGCGCCAGCACGGTCTTCGGCCCCTGGCGCACCTGACCGGAACGGCCGGGGTGATAGAAGCCCGGCGCATCGGCGGTGACGGAAAGGGCTGCCATGGGCAGGCCAAGGGCGGTCAACACCGCCATGGCATCGCCCTTGGCATCCAAAGCATCGACGCCGCGCGACGCTTCCGCCCAATGGCGTGCGGTGGCGCCATGGCGCACCCCCGCAGCAATCGCCGCCTGACCTTCCGGCGTCACATCCTGATAGGCCGCGCCGATTTCACACAGCGCCACATCAGCAAAACCGCGCGCCGCATTGCGCCCCGCTGCCAGCAGCAGTGACGCCACCGGCGTTGGGCGCATCTGGTCCAGATCTTCCGCAATCGGGTTTTCCAGCCGTAGCGCGGCCGGCGTATCACCGAACAGCGCCGCGGTTTTGGATTCCATGAAGGCGAAGGTCACCGCTTCCTGCATGCCGCGCGCCGCCAGCACGCGCCGTGCGAGGGAGGCGCGTGCCTGCTTTGGCGTGAAGGCCGGCGCAGGGATGATCCCGCTGACCGGCAGCGAAACCGGCGCGATGGTATTGAGGCCGCGAATACGCAGCACTTCCTCAATCAAATCGCATTCGGGTTCAATCTCGGCACAGCCTTCCGCCGCCGCCTTGGCCCGCGCCGCGTCAAGCTCGACGGCCTGGGTGAGCGCACCCTTGCCCGCGACATCATTGCGCCAGCTTGGCAC
>JBDKIR010000357.1:0-2536 GCA_039797035.1 Pseudomonadota bacterium
AGCCATGAATGCGCGATGCCTCGGCCGGGATGTCCCTTTCGGGATCAATCAGGCTGTGAAACACCTCGCCCGTCGGCAGCAGGTTGAAAAGCTCAACGGCCGCCACTTCAATCACCCGGTCACCCGTCAGGGGATCAAGCCCGGTGGTTTCGGTATCGAGTACGATCTGGCGCATCAGGCGGCCCGCCGTAGCTTTTGCATCAGGCGCCGGATCGCGGCCACCGCGAAATGCCGCGACAAGCCGCTATGGATCACCACATCGGCTTTGCGCCGCTTGGCGGCATCGGGCATTTGCCGCGCGCGAATGGCGCTGAGCCTGTCACGCGTCATGCCCGGGCGCCGCATGACCCGTACGGCCTGTACGGGTGCAGGGGCTGAGACCACCACCACCAGATCGACGCGCTTTTCCCCGCCGGTTTCCAGCAGCAGTGGAATATCCAGCACGACCAGGGATTTCCCCGCGCGCCGCGCCGCTGCCAAAAAACGCTTTTCGGCATCCCGCACCAGCGGGTGCACAATCCGCTCCAATTGCTTCAGCGCTGTCGGATTACCCAGCACAGCACGGCGCAAGGCTTCCCGATCCACTGCGCCGCCGCGCGTGGTGCCGGGAAAGGCAGCCTCAATCGGTCGCACCGCACGCCCACCCACCGCCTGCAATTCATGCACCGCCTGATCAGCGTCGAAAATCGGCACTCGGTGGCGGCGAAAACAGGCCGAGGCAGTGGATTTTCCCATGCCTATCCCGCCCGTGAGGCCGATGATTTTCATGCGCCATCCCGCTTCGGGATATCGGCCGCCACCACATCTCGCAGCGCCTGATCCACCTGTGGCGCGACGCCAAACCAGGCCTCAAAACCTGGCCGCGCCTGATGCAGCAACATGCCAAGCCCATCCACTGCAACCAGACCCCGCGCCCGCGCCGCTGCCAAAAGCCGGGTCTCCAGCGGCACATAGACAATATCGGCCACCACAGCGCTTGCCGGTAAAGGCGCCAGATCCAGGGTCAGCGCTGGCTGCCCTTGCATGCCAAGGGAGGTGGTATTCACCAGCAAGGCCGCATCTTCCAAGGGTGCGCGATCCGCCACCTCAATGGGCCCGCCAAGATCACGCGCCAAAGCCTCGGCCTTGGCCGCGGTGCGGTTCACCAAGGTCACGCGCGGCGCGCCGGCATCAAGCAAAGCCGCCGCAATGGCCCGCTCGGCGCCGCCCGCGCCCATCAGCACGGCTGGGCCAGCATCCGCGCGCCAGCCGGGCGCGGCTTCGCGGATACTTTCCAGAAAGCCGAAGCCATCGGTATTGGAGCCTTCAATCCGCCTATCGCGGAAAATCAGCGTATTCACTGCGCCTGCGCGGCGCGCGAAGGGTGCCACTTCATCGCAAATCTCAAAGGCCGCGAGCTTATGCGGAATGGTGACATTGGCGCCGCGAAAGCCCAGATCCACCAGCGCGCGCACCGCCGAGCCGAAGCGCTCCGGCGGTACCCCCAAGGGGATATAGGCGCCATCGATGCCATAGCGTTGCAGCCAGAACCCATGCAGCCTGGGCGAGCGCGAATGGGTGACCGGATGGCCGAAAACCCCGGCGAGCCGGGCATGTCCAGAAAGCAGCTTCATCCCGCCAGAAAGCACCGCGGGCCGCCGGAAAGCAAGCGTTCAGGCGCCAACCTGACGCAGCCATTCCTGCAAATTATAGTACATGGTGACCCGGCTGATCCGCCCATCCTTGAGCGTGAAAAACGCCCCGGCGGGCAGGGCATAGCGCTGACCATGCGCAGGCGGCAGCCCGGCATCCTGCGCCAGATAGACGCCATGCACCTGGAATTCCGCCGCGGCTCGGCCGCCATCGGCACCAACCATGATCACGATATCGCGCAATTCTTCCCGATAGCAGCGCGCCATGCGGTCCAGAAAGGCGGCGAAGGCGGCTTTGCCATGCTCGGCGCCGCCCTGGTTGATGTCATGCACGACATCATCCGCAAGCAGCGCCAACATGCCGGGCCAATCCCCGCGATTGAAGGCAGCCAGATAGGCGGTGATGATCTCTTGCGTGGTTGGCATGCTGAGTTTCCTTGCCCGGGGCGAATGGCCTGCCTATAGAGCACCGCACCATACCGTCGCGCCAGAGCCCGGGATCGCCATGACCGCCAAGCCCCCCAGTTTTCAGGACATCATCCTGCGCCTGCATCGCTTTTGGGCAGAGCAAGGCTGCGTCATTCTGCAGCCCTATGACATGGAAGTGGGCGCGGGCACCTTTCACCCGGCGACCACCTTACGCGCGTTGGGGCCAAAGCCCTGGAAGGCGGCCTATGTGCAGCCATCACGCCGCCCAGCCGATGGCCGCTATGGCGAAAACCCCAATCGGCTGCAGCATTATTACCAATACCAGGTGATCCTGAAGCCATCGCCAGCGGACCCACAGGCGCTGCTGATTGAAAGCTACCGCGCGCTAGGCATTGACCCCGCTTTGCACGACATCCGCTTTGTTGAGGATGATTGGGAAAGCCCGACGCTCGGTGCCTGGGGCCTTGGCTGGGAAG
>JBDKIR010000358.1:0-4568 GCA_039797035.1 Pseudomonadota bacterium
CAGCACCACGCTGACCGGAATATCTGCTGCATTTGCTGATCACGGCCTTCCTGCTGGGCCTGGCTTGCACTGGCTGGGCGATGATGGGGCGCTTCGGCCAGGTTTCCTTCGGGCATGGCGCCTTCACGGGCATTGGGGCCTATGGCATGGCCATGCTGTGGAACCTCTCTGGGGTTTCACCCTGGATCGGCATTCCGGTCAGCGTGGTGCTGGCAGCGGGTGCAGGGGCCTTGTTGGGTTGGCCCTGTTTTCGGTTGCGCGTGGTGGGCCATTACTTCGCCCTGGTTACCCTCGCAGCCGGTGAGATCGTGCGCATTTTCGTCACCGCCGCGCGGGAGATTACCGGCGGTTCGCTGGGCATGACACCGCGCCTGGCGCCGGAAGCCGCCTTCAGTGCCATGCAATTCAACAAGGCGGGGTTCTGGTGGATTACGCTGGCGGCCTGGGCGATTGGGATTCTGGTCTGGCATCTGCAAAATCGGTCCATGTCGGCGCAGGCGCTGGCCGCGATCAGTGAGGATGAAGACGCCGCCGCTTCCATTGGCATCCGGGTGGCTTGGGAAAAGCTCAAGGTTACGGTGGTTTCTGCGGCCCTGGCTGCGCTGGCGGGCGCGTTGATGGCGCAATACCGGCTCTACCTGAACCCCGAAACCTCCGCCGGGCTCGGGATTTCCTTGCAAATTGTTTTCGGTGCAATCGCAGGTGGCATGTATGGGCCGCTTGGCCCCACGCTGGGGGCAATTTTCACCATCGGGCTTGAGGAAATCCTGCGCGTATTATTTGGCACCGGGCTGATCGGTGCCGCACCGCTGATCTATGGCCTCCTGCTTGTGCTTTTCGTCCTGTTTATGCCGCGCGGCCTTGTGGGGCTGCTGGAAGGCCGCCGTCGGGCTGGCGGCGGCTGAAGGCCCCTAGCCCCCCCTTTACTGCGGGTTTGGCCTGCACTGACGCTGCTGCCGGACAGCACGCTAGCGGTAGCGCGGGCTGGCTGCTAAAACGACTTGGGGCTTAATCCAAAACGGTATGGGGGATTTGTTATGACAAGCCATCTGCGGAAGTTGGCGCTGGTCGCTGGCGTGGCGATGAGCGCTTTGACGATGTCGGGCGCCACTGTGGCACAGAACCTCACCATGGCTGTTGGTGCGCCGGTGACCTCGTTGGACCCGCATTACCACCAGCTCTCGCCCAACAATGCGGTGGCGGATATCATTTTTGATAAGCTGGTGAATACGGATTCCAAATCCAATAATATTCCTGGCCTTGCCTTAAGCTGGCGCGCGGTTGAACCGAATGTTTGGGAATTCAAGCTGCGCCCGAATGTGCGCTTCCATAATGGCAATCCCTTCACGGCCGAGGATGTGGCCTTCACGCTGCGGCGCCTGCCCAATGTGCCCAATAGCCCTTCGTCTTTCGCGGCTTATTCGCGCCCGATCCAAGCCATTGAGATTGTGGACCCGCTGACCATTCGCTTCCGCACCGCCGCGCCGCATCCGCTGATGCCTTTGGATATGACCAATGTGCGCATCCTGGATCAGGAAACGCATCAGAACGCCACGACCGAGGATTTCAACGCCGGCCGTGCCGCGATTGGTACGGGCCCTTATCGCGTGGTGTCGCATCGCAGCGGTGACCGGATCGAATTCGAACGGAATGATCATTATTGGGGCGACCGCGCGCCCTTCCAGCGCGTGCTCTATCGCATGATCACCAATGACGCGGCGCGCACCGCAGCGCTGCTGGCGGGCGATGTCGAATTCATTGATCAGGTGCCAACATCGGATCTGGCGAAGCTTCGGCAGGATAATCGCGTTGCGCTTTCGGAAACGGTTGGTCTGCGCCTCATTTTCCTGGGGCTGGATCATTTGCGCCAAGCCAATGAGAATTCGCCCTTTATCACCGATAATGATGGCAAGCCGCTGGGTAAGAACCCCCTGCAGGATGTGCGGGTGCGGCGCGCGCTTTCAATCGCGATTGACCGGAAGGCCATTGTTGAACGCGTGATGGAAGGGGCTGCGGTGCCGGCAGGGCAATTCCTGCCGGAAGGCGTCTATACCCATGTGCCTGGTGTGACCCCGCCCGCTTTTGATCCCGATGCGGCGCGCCGCTTGCTGGCGGAAGCTGGCTATCCACAGGGTTTCCGCATTCAGCTGAATGGCCCCAATGATCGCTATGTGAATGATGCGCGCATCATCCAGGCGATTGGCCAGATGTGGACGCGCATTGGCGTGCGCACCACGGTGGAAGCTCAGCCCTGGACCACCTTCATTGGCCGCGCGGGCCGGGCGGATTTTTCCGCGCATCTGATTGGCTGGGGGTCGAACCCCGATGGGTCGCATCCCTTGCGCAATATCCTGGCGACCCAGACTCGCGAAAAGGGGTGGGGGTCTTCCAATCGTGGGCGATATTCCAACCCGCGGGTGGATTCTCTGCTTGATCAATCCTTGGTTGAGATTGATGAAGCCAAGCGCGTCCAGCTGGTGATCGAAGCGCAGCGTATCGCGGCCGAGGATGTGGCGGTGATCCCGCTGCATGTCCAGACCAATATCTGGGCCATGCGGCGGCATTTGCAGCATGACGCCCGCAATGACGAATTGACCCGGGCGCAGGATGTGCGCCCAGCGCCGCGCTGATCCGGATAGGGGCCGATGACTGTTTATCTAGTTCGTCGTTTGCTGCAGGCGCTGCTGGTGATCCTGGCCATGTCGGTGATCGTCTTCATTGGCGTCTTCGCCATTGGCGATCCGGTGGAAATCCTCATCAGCCCTGATGCGGACCAGATCGAACGTGAACGTGCGGTGCGGGCGCTTGGTCTCGATCTGCCGCTTTGGCAGCAATACATGGTATTTCTGACCAATGCGCTGCAGGGTGATCTGGGGCGTTCCTTTGTGTTCAATGAACCGGCCCTTAAGCTGATTTTGCAGCGCATGCCGGCCACCTTGGAATTGGCCTTTGGCGCCACCTTCATTGCGCTACTGATCGGCCTGCCGCTTGGTCTTTACGCCGGGCTGCGGCCCGATAACCGCTTCAGCCGTATTATCATGGCGGGTTCCATTCTGGGCTTTTCACTGCCCACCTTCTGGGTGGGCTTGATGCTGATCATGGTATTCGCCGTGTATCTGGGCTGGCTGCCGTCCACCGGGCGGGGGGAAACCGGCACCCTATTCGGCTTGCAATGGTCCTTCCTGAGTTGGGACGGCATTCGGCATATGATGATGCCGGCGATCAACCTTTCCCTGTTCAAGATCAGCCTGGTCATTCGCCTGACACGTGCGGGCGTGCGTGAAACCATGCTGATGGATTACGTGAAATTTGCCCGCGCCAAGGGGCTTTCGCCAGCGCGCGTTACCTTTGTGCATGTTTTCAAGAATATTCTGATCCCGGTGGTCACGGTGGTCGGGCTGGAACTGGGCAGCACCATCGCCTTTTCGGTGGTGACGGAAAGCGTCTTTGCCTGGCCCGGCATGGGCAAGCTGATCATTGATTCGATCAATGTGCTCGATCGGCCAGTGATTGTCGCTTACCTCATGATGATCGTTTTGATGTTCATCACCATCAATCTGATCGTTGATCTGACCTATTCAATGCTTGATCCGCGGGTCCGGCTGGAGACCAAAGGCACATGAGCGACGCTGTCATTGCCGCCAAGGCTGCCGATAAGGTGGAAACGCCCTTTCGGCGCTTTGTGTCGGAATTCTGCGAATCCAAGGTGGCGCTTGGCGGGCTGGTGGTCTTTGGCATCATTGTCCTGTTGGCCATTTTGGCACCCTGGATCACGCCTCAGAACCCTTATGACCTGGCCCAGCTTGATATCATGGATGGGCGCATGGAACCCGGCACGGTCGGGGGGGCGGGCTTTACCTATTGGCTCGGTACGGATGATCAGGGGCGCGATATGCTCTCTGGCATCATTTACGGCCTGCGCATTTCACTGACTGTCGGTGCCGGTTCGGCCTTGCTGGCCTGCTTGATTGGCGCTTCGCTTGGCCTTCTGGCGGCTTATGCTGGCGGGCGCACTGATAGCCTGATCATGCGCCTGGTGGATCTGCAACTGTCCTTCCCGGCCATCCTTGCCGCGCTGATGATCCTTGCCTTCCTGGGCAAGGGTATCATGAATGTGGTGATCGCCCTGGTGCTGGTGGAATGGGCCTATTACGCGCGAACCGTGCGTGGCACGGCGTTGGTGGAACGGCGGCGTGAGTATATCGAAGCGGCGCAATGTTTGGCTTTGCCGACGCATCGGGTGTTGTTCGGCCATTTGCTGCCCAATTGCCTGCCACCTTTGATTGTGGTGGGCACCATGCAGGTGGCGCGCGCAATTGCTTTGGAAGCCACACTTTCCTTTCTTGGGCTTGGCGTGCCGATTACGGAACCCTCACTCGGGCTGCTGATCGCCAATGGCTATGAATACATGCTGTCCGGCAAATACTGGATTTCCTTCTATCCCGGCATTGCCTTGTTGGTCACCATTGTCTCCATCAATCTTGTTGGTGATCAATTGCGTGATGTGCTGAACCCGCGACTTCGGAAATGAGCATGACAGCACCAACCCTCGAAGTGCGCGATCTGCA
>JBDKIR010000359.1:0-6220 GCA_039797035.1 Pseudomonadota bacterium
CATGGAAACCTTGGATGAGGCCACCGCCGGGCGGAGCGTCATCCTGATCCTGCATCGGCTGACCGGTGTGGAACGCCCCCACCGTATTCTGCGCCTGGTGGGTGGCAAAGCCATTGCAGCCACGGGCTGAAGACCGGCAGGCCGCGGATGGGTGTCATTTCCCCATCAGCAAGCATCCAGGATCCTAATTCGGCTTTCCCTGGCCATTGCCACCACCAATGGCAATACGCTTGGCCGCGGGCTTGGCCTCTGGCGGGCGTGGCAATCGCACACTCAGCACGCCATTTTCGAACCTTGCGATCACCTTGGCGGGATCCGGCGCAAAAGGCAGGCGGAAGGATCGCTGAAAGGAACCATAGGATCGTTCAGAAAGATGCACGCCTTCCTTTTCCTCGGTTTTCTCTGATTTCTTTTCACCAGCCAGGGTCAGCAGGTCATCATCAATGGTCAATTCAACATCCTTTTCCGTCATGCCCGGCAATTCGGCACTGACCAGAAGTTCCGTTTCGCTTTCCCGCACTTCAAGGGAAGGTGCGAAGCTTGGCATGGGCATGCTGGACCGGAAGGAAGGAAAGCCGCGAAACACCTCATCAAAAACCCGGTTCACTTCGCGATGCAGGGTGCCCAAAGGGTCGCGGCCGGATTCACGTGCTGTGGTGATGGCTGATGGCATGATATCTTTCCTTTGTTGGCAAAACGCGCCAGAGCCTGGGGCAGTGGCGTGGGATGGCTTTTTACCAAGGGCAGAGGTGCGGCCGTGAATCATCAATCCGTTACTGTGAAACCGCTCGACCCGCTGAAATTCCGCGATCCCAAAATCACCGCCAAGGGTGAACATCGCGCGCATGTGGCGCTTTCCGCGCTTGCAACGCTCTGGATCAATACCGGCACGCTTTGCAATATCACTTGCGCGAATTGCTATATTGAAAGCAGCCCGCGCAATGATGCCTTGGTTTATATCTCGGCTGCTGAGGTCAGCAGTTTTCTGGATGAAGCCGCCGCCGCCCAACTGCCGCTGCGCGATATTGGTTTCACCGGCGGGGAGCCTTTTCTCAACCCCGAGCTTCTGGCGATGCTTGAGGATGTTCTGCGTCGCGGCTTGACCGCGCTGGTGCTGACCAATGCCATGAAGCCCATGATGAACCATGCGGCTGCCCTGCGCGCGCTGCAGCAGCGTTTCGGGCAGCGCCTGACAATCCGTGTCTCACTCGATCATTTCGAAGCCGCGCTGCATGATGCGGAAAGGGGGCCAGGCAGCTTTGCGCGCACGCTGGAAGGCTTGGGTTTTCTCGCCAGGCATGGCTTTCATCTGCATGTGGCAGGGCGCGCCAGTTTTGGCGGGGCGCCGGAAGCCGCGCTGCGCGCCGGTTACGCCCGGCTTTTCGCCACCCATGACCTGCCGATTGATGCGCAAGATCCGGTGGCGCTGATGCTGTTTCCGGAAATGGACCCGCGCGCCGATGTACCGGAAATCACCGAAGCCTGCTGGGGCATTCTGGGCAAATCCCCCGATAGCCTGATGTGTGCTTCGGCACGCATGGTGGTGAAACGCAAGGGCGCAGAGCGCCCGGCAGTGCTGGCCTGCACGCTTTTGCCCTATGATCCCCAATTCGAATTGGGCAGAACCCTGGCCGAAGCCGCGCGGCCCGTTGCGCTGAACCATCCGCATTGCGCCAAATTCTGCGTCCTGGGGGGCGCCGCCTGTTCACGCTAGGCGCGCTGAAACGGCAGCACCGGATGCGCAATTTGGCCCCACCCATCGGCCCGGCTTTGCGTTACAGCCGTTGACGCCACCGGCCGCACGGGCGACCAAAGAACATCCTGCCCTGGAGTCGTTGCCCATGCGCCGCCGCCGCCTGATCGCTGCCGCCCCTGCCCTGCGTGGTGCCTGCGCTTTGGGGCATGCCGCGCCGTGGCGCGCAGCCCAGGAAAGCCGCCGGATCAACCCCCGTTCCGGGCTTTGATGCCAGGCCGGGCTTTGCCATCATGAACGCCATGCATGACGCGCCGCGTGAGACACTTCGGCGTGTCTTTGGTTATAACGCCTTTCGCGGTCGGCAGGAGGAAATCATCCGCCATGTCGCGGCGGGCGGTTCCGGGCTTGTGCTGATGCCAACCGGTGGCGGCAAAAGCCTGTGCTTTCAGGTGCCCGCCCTCTGCCGCGATGGCACGGGCATTGTTGTCTCGCCCCTCATTGCCTTGATGGAAGACCAGGTGGCGGCGCTGCGCCAACAGGGTGTGGCGGCCGCCGCGCTGCATTCCGATTTGCCGCCAGAAGAAGCGCGCGGCGTATGGCGCGATTTGCATCAGGGCGCCTTGCAACTGCTTTATGTCTCCCCAGAACGGCTGACGCTGGAAGGCATGTTGGCGCGTTTGGATGAAGTGAAAATCGCGCTTTTTGCCGTGGATGAAGCCCATTGCGTGAGCCAATGGGGCCACCATTTCCGCCCGGAATATCGCGGCCTTGGCGTGCTGGGTGCGCGCTTTCCGGGCGTACCGCGCTTGGCGCTGACCGCAACGGCGGATCCGCGCACGGTTGATGATATCCGCCTGCAATTGGGGCTTGAGGATGCGCCGGTATTTCGCGCTTCCTTTGACCGGCCGAATATCCTGATTGAAGCCGCCCCGCGTGAGGCGGAGCGCGCACAATTGCGTGGCCTTATTCGCACTGCCGGTGGCACCGGCATTATCTATTGCGGCAGCCGGGCCAAGACAGAAAGCACGGCGGAATGGCTGCGCGCTGATGGGCTGGATGCGATTTCCTTCCATGCGGGCATGGAAGCTTCTGCGAAGCGTGATGCGCATCGGCGCTTTGCCCGCGGCGAACAGGTGATCATGACGGCGACCATCGCCTTTGGGATGGGCATAGATCGGCCCGATGTGCGCTGGGTGGCGCATCTTGATCTGCCGCGCTCCCCGGAAAGTTGGTACCAGGAAATCGGCCGCGCCGGGCGTGATGGGCTGCCGGCGCGTGCACTCTTGCTCTATGGCGCGGGGGATATTGCCCTGGCGCGGCACCGCATTGCCGAAAGCCCAGCCGGTGAGGAACAAAAGCGCGTGGAACGCGCGCGGCTTGAAGCCATGGTCGGCATTGCCGAAGCCGCTTCCTGCCGGCGGAGCCTTCTGCTGCGTTGCTTTGGCGAAGAACCGGAACAGCCGGCCTGTGGCAATTGCGATATCTGCTTAAGGCCGCCACGGCTATTCGATGGTACCATCGCCGCGCAGAAAATGATTTCCGCCGTGCTGCGCACAGGCCAGCGCTTTGGGCTTGGCCATGTGGTGGATGTGTTGCGCGGGCGCATGACGGATAAGGTGGCGCAATTCGCCCATGACACGCTGCCCACCTTCGGCGTGGGCAAGGATTTGCCCGATACCGCCTGGCGCGGTGTCGCGCGGCAATTGGTTGGGCGCGGCGCCTTGGATGTGGCGGTGGAAAACCACGGCGAATTGGTGGCAACAGAAGCCGCGCGGCCGATTTTGCGTGGTGAGGATGTTGTCATGCTGCGCGAAGATTTGGTGCAGCCCGCCGGCAAGCAAACAGCCGGGCGCAAAGGCGCCAATGGGCCGATGATTGGTTCCGATGATCCAGTGTTTGAAGCGCTGCGCGCTTGGCGGCGCGCCATTGCCCAGGCGCAATCTGTCCCTGCCTATGTGGTGGCGGATGATCGCACCCTGGCAGGGCTGGCTGCTCGGCGTCCCGGCAATTTGGATGATTTGATGGAAGTGCCCGGCATGGGTCGTTCGCGCGTGGAACGCTATGGGGCAGAGATTCTGCGGATCATCAGCGCCGCCACCCCGGCGCGCTGAAGCACTATCCGGCGCGCTTCAGGAGGCGCGAATTTCCACAAGCCGCCCATCCTCCACGCGCAGCACCCTATCGTGGAATTCGGCAACGCCCGGGCGATGCGCGATGGAGACAATGCTGCTGCCTGGCAGATCCTGCTTGATCCGCGCATGCAGCTGGGCTTCGGCTTCCGGGTCCAGGCTGGCGGTGGCTTCATCCAGAAACAGCCATTCCGGCCGCAGCAGAAAGGCGCGGGCGAAGGAAAGGCGCTGCTGTTCGCCACCGGAAAGCCGCTGGCCCCAGCTTTCGGTCTCCGCCAAGCGCGGCCCCAAATGGCCAAGACCTGCGGCTTCCAGCGCGGCCAGCACCGCCGCTTCGCTGAAGCCTGCCTCATCTTCAGGATAACAAACCGCGCGCTTCAACGTGCCGAGCGGAAGGTAGGGGCGCTGCGGCATGAACAGAACCCGCGCCTTGGCCGGGCGCATGATATGACCTTCGCCAAAGGGCCAGATTCCCGCGATGGCGCGAAACAAGGTGGATTTGCCCGAACCCGATGGCCCATTGATCAGCAGCGCTTCGCCACGCGCAACATCCATGCTGGCATCGCTCAACAGCACCCGGCCATCCGGCAGGCGCAAGTTCACATCGCGCAAGCTCAGCCGATCTGCCGGCGTGTCTTCCACCACCAGCGCTGCGGCGGCTTGGCGCGCTTGCGCGACCGCATGGGTGAAGCCCGTCAGGCGTTCCACCGTGGCGCGCCATTCGGTCAAGCGCGCGTAATTATCGACAAACCAGGAAAGCGCGCCCTGCACCTGGCCAAAGGCGCTGCTGGTTTGGATAAGTCCACCCCGCGGCATACGCCCCGCGAAATAGGCAGGTGCGGCCACCACAATTGGGAAGATGGAGGCCAATTGCCCATAGCCCGCGGTAAAGAAGGTCAGGCGCTTGGTGGCCAGCATGATGGCCCGCCAATTTTCCATCAAACCACGAAAGCGCGCGGCAAGGCCGCGTTGTTCGTCCGCTTCGCCGCCATAAAGCGCGATGCCTTCGGTGTTTTCGCGAAACCGCACCAGGGCATAGCGGAAATCCGCTTCCACCTTTTGCTGCGTGAAATTCAGGGCAATCAAGGGCCGCCCGATCAGATGCGCAAGCCAAGTGCCGATCACGGCATAAATCAACGCCACCCAAACCATATAGCCCGGAATGTCGAACCCAAATACCGTCAAGGGACCAGACAGCGACCAGAGCACAATGATGAAGGAACCGAGGGTCACGGCGGAATTGAGCAAACCAATGCCGAGTGAAAGCGTATCTTCAACAAAAAGCCGCGCATCATCGGCAATGCGCTGATCCGGATTATCCGTTGAGGGATCCGTCAAGGCCATGCGGTAATAGGCGCGATCCGCGAGCCATTGCGACAGATAGGTTTCGGTCAACCAACGTCGCCAGCGGATTTGCAACGCCTGGCGCAGATAAAGCTGATAGACGGCAATTAGGATATAAAGCGCGGCAACAATGCTGAAACCCGGCAGGAAGCCTTCTTCCTCGGTGCGGTGCCAGGTGAACAAGAGCGCGATGAAGCCATCCCAATCCTTGGTTTCGAGCGTATTGTAGAAGGCACGTTGCCAATAGGTCAGCAATACCGTCATGCCGACCAAGGAAAGATTAAGCGCGATCACGACCGCCAGCAGCAGCCGCGCGCGCCAGCGTTCCTCACTCCGCCAATAAGGGGCGGTCAATGCCCAGGCTTCGGCAATGAAGGTGGCGATCCAACGCATGGCCTTGGCCTAACCTGCGCGGAGCGCCGCTTCCAGCGCCGTAAGCCACGCCATCACCCGCGCACGATTGACCCCAAGATCGGACCAGCCAATCAGGCTGCGTGAATAGAGCCAAAGCCCAGTGCCACCTTCAAGCGGTGCGGCTTCTGCCACCACGATATCCGGGTAATTCATCAACGCGCTGCGCACCACCCATTGCGCCTGATGGCGCGCGGGAAAGCGCGCGAGCGAAAAGGTGCGTGGCATGCTGGCCGCAACACGATCCAAAGCCGCCATCACAGCTTCGGGCGAGGCTGGCAGCGGGTCTCTGTGCACATGCCCCTGACCGGGTGCGACACTAGGCGTCAGCAGGCAGGTATTGGGTGAGGCCGGCAATTGCAGCGTGGCGAAATCAAGCGGAGCAGGCGCGGGAATGCCATCCGCACCACGGGAAAACAGGGCAGAGATCATGATGCGGCCCTCAAGCGAATGACGCCGCGCATATCGTCGGGGTTGATCGGTTTGCCCTTGCGCAGGATTTCAATCTTGCCCTGGCGCGCCAAATCCGCCGCCACTTTTCGCACAGCGCCCAGCAAAGGGCGCCATTCTTCGGCGGAAACAGCGCGCGCTACATCGGTGGGGCAAAGGCTTTTTGCCGGCCCGCGTTCGGCGGCCAGGC
>JBDKIR010000360.1:0-5018 GCA_039797035.1 Pseudomonadota bacterium
TAGCCGAATAGAAGGTTATTTCTTCCGTTTTGGAAGAAACGCTACCAGCCCGCGTCCCAGGCCGGTTTGCCCTTGAAGCGCTCGGCCAGGAAATCCACGAAACGCCTGAGTTTCGCCGCCAAATGCCGGCCATGGGGATAAAGCGCGTAAAGCGCCAAGGGTTCCGCTTCAAAGGCCTGCAACACGCGCACCACCCGCCCAGCGCGCAATGCCTCGGCAGCGACAAAGCTTGGCATGCAAGCGAGGCCAAGCCCGGCCTCGGCAGCGTTCAGACAGGCCTCGGCATTGGAAAAGCGCAGCCGCCCTTGCACCGGGGCGCTGAAAGCTTCTCCGCGCGCAGTGCGGAAGGACCAGCGATTGGCCTCGCGCAAATTCGCATCAATGATGCATTCCATGGCACCAAGCGCTTCTGGCGTGGCGGGGGTGCCGCTTTGCGCCAGAAAATCCGGCGCTGCCACCACCAATAGCCGTATGTCGCAAAGCTTGCGTGCAATCATGGCGGAATCATCAGGCCGCCCGATGCGGATCGCGATATCAAAACCCTCATCCACCAGATTGACGATGCGGTCAGAAAAATTCACATCCAGGGCAATGCGCGGATAGGCAAGTGCGAAATCGCTCAAGACCTGCGTCAACGCCATGGCGCCGAAAGTAAGCGGCGCGGTAATGCGCAACCGCCCGCTGGGTTCTTGCGCCGTGTCCTTGATGGCGGCTTCGAGACTATCGAATTCCTCCAGCAGGGCGCGCATGCGTTCAAAATACGCCTGCCCCGCTTCGGTTGGTGCAATGGCGCGCGTGGTGCGATTGAGCAGCCGCACGCCAAGCGCATTTTCCAGCGATGATACCAGCTTGGATGCTTGGCCGGATGAAGTGCCAAGCCTGGCGGCGGCGGCGGTGAAACTGCCCGTTTCCATCACCGCCAGAAACATACGATTGGCGTCAAGCCGATCCATACCGCAGCATCACAAGACGCTGCGCAGCCATTCCCCAATCGCCAGCACCTTGGCATCTTCGCCGATGCGGCCAGCGATTTGCACGCCAAGCGGCAGGCCCTTCGGACCATTGCCGGCTGGCACCGTCACGCAGGGCCCATGCAGCAGCGTCCAGAGCGAATTGAAGGCAGGATCACCGGTCCAGCCAATCCCGGCCGGCGCCTCACCCACCGCCGAAGCGGTGATCACGGCATCAAAGCCTTCAATCGCAACGGGCAGCGCCGCACGCGCCTTGGCTTGCACGGCCTTGCAGGCATCCAACTGCGCGGTTGGGAAGCGCTTGGCCCAATCCAGCTTTTCCTTGATGGTGTCTGAAAGCTGCGCCCGCGCCGCGACCAATTCCCAGCCAAGCGACTGCACGCTTTCCATATTCGTCACATATTCATGCGCATCAAAGGCTTCGGTCATCACCTCGGGAAAACTGATGTCGACCACCTCAGCGCCGGCCTTGCGGCAGGCGGCGATGGCGCGTTCCATCAGCGCGAGCGTCTCCGGCGCCGCCTTGGCGGCGGGCGGGCCAAGCGTGAAGGCCAAACGCGGCGCGCGCGGCAATTTGGCTTCCGGGTTGCCGTAATCGCGCCCGGTCATCGCACCCATGGAAAGCGCGCAATCCGCCACACTGCGCGCCATGACGCCGATTGTGTCATGGCTTTCGCTCATGACCTTCATGCCACCGCGATGGATGGCACCAAAGCTCGGCTTGAAGCCGACAATGCCGCAAAACGCCGCCGGGCGGATGATGCTGCCACCGGTTTGCGTGCCAAAGGCCAGCGGAAAGAACCCCGCCGCCACACCCGCCGCCGAACCGGATGAAGACCCACCCGGCGTATGGTGCTTATTGGCCGGGTTGGTCGTCGCCCCCGGATGGCGCGTGGCGAATTCTGTCGTGATGGTCTTGCCGATGATCAGCGCACCCGCCGCCCGCGCCATGGCGACGGCAGCCGAATCACTGCGCGGCCGATGCCCGGCCCAAATCGGCGAGCCATATTGCGAAGGCATATCGGCGGTATCAAGCACATCCTTCACACCAAACGGAATGCCCTTGAGCGGCGCGGGTGGCCCGCCCTTGTCCAGCGCTGCGGCCCCGCGCCGCACCAGCGCCGGGTCAAGCCAGGCAAAAGCGCGCACCTCTGGCTCACGTTCGGTGATGCGCGCGAGGCAAGCCTCAGCCAAGGCAGTGGCGGTCAGAGTGCCAGCGGCGATGCGCCGCGCGGCTTCGGATGCGGTCAGGTCTGCGATTTCGGTCATCGTATCAGGATGGCGCGGCCCGGCGCCGCGTCAAGCGGGCCTGATACAGGTTTTACTCTGGCGTTATGGGCGGGGGCGCGCCAAAAAGGCCCATGCCTGCCCGTATTCATGTGGCGCGCGCCCCTGACGGCGCCTTGACCTATGCCATCCCCTTCCCGCCCGAAGACACCCCCGCGATTACGCCACGGGATGTGCTCGGCGCCTGGGAAGCCGCGCGCGGGGCAGCCGGGGCCGAGGATTGGGGCAGCCCGCGCCGGCTGATCTTCCGCCGGGCGGATGGCAGCGCCATGGAATTGCTGCTGGCCGATGCCGATGCAGCCTGCTGGGCGGAAGCCGTGGATGCCCGCCATGGGCTGGATACGCCGCAGGGGCTGGCCATTTGTCTGCGGCTTTTGGCGTTGATCGAAGCCATGGGGCGGTTTTCCTGGCTCAAGGGATTTTTCACCCTGCACCCCCATGGGGCGGAATTGCACCCTGCCCTGCTCCGCGCCGCTGCTGCCCTGCCGCTCGATGCCGGTGGCAGGTTCGACGAAACGGGGTTGAACGCGCTACTGTCGCGCGCGATTCCGGCGGGAGCCCCCTCATGATCCGTTTAATGCCCCTTTTGCTGCTGATTGCGGCCTGCGCGCCACGTGAACAGCCCCCATCCTCTCGCGCGGCGGCCAGCGCCGGCGGGACGCCGGAATTGCAGCGGGTCTGCACCGCGGAAGCTGAGCGCATCGTGAATTACCGGGAACGCGGCCAGGTCATGCGCATGGATTCAAGCTTCGGCGATTCCGACATGACCAATGATGTGCCCACCGCGCGGTTGCGTTCGGATGCGTATCAGCAACAAGCCCTGCGCGATGAACTGATCCGGGAATGCATCCGCAATAGCGGGGTTGGGCCGGCGCCCGTGGATGCCACCACGCAACGCCCCGCTCCACGCGCCCGGCGCTGAAGCCAGGGCAGCGCGCGCATGGCATCCCTTTCCGTTCTGACGCGCGCGCTTTCCCATCGTAACGCGAAAGTTTTCTTCACCGCGTCGCTGATTTCCTGGACCGGGCTTTGGATGCATCGCATCGCGATTTCCTGGTTCGCCTGGGAATTGACCGATAGCGCCTTCTGGGTCGGCATGGTGGCGTTTTGCGATCTGGCGCCCGCTGTGGTGGTCAGCCCGATTGCAGGCGCGATTGCTGATCGCACGGACCGCCTGAAGCTCACTTTCTGGAGCCAGGCGATGATCGGTGTCATGGCTGCGGTCATCGCGCTGCTGGTGGCGCTGGATAAACTTGATATCTACACCCTGCTATTGCTCGAGGTCCTGAACGGCATCGCATCTTCCTTTGCGCAACCGGCACGGCAATCGCTCATGCCCGGGCTGGTGCCACGCAGTGATCTGACAGCGGCGGTCGGACTCAATTCGCTTTGCTTCAATGTGGCGCGTTTCGTGGGGCCGGCGCTGGCCGGACCCTTGATCGCAATTGCGGGGGTTTGGCCCGCGATTGCGGCCAATGCGGTCGCTTATTTCATCGCAACCGCCACCACGCCCTTGCTCAAGGTCTCAGCCGAGGAACGACAGGGGCATGCGAAAACCAAATCTCTTTTTGGTGAAATGCGCGATGGGTTGCGCTACGTGGCCGGGCATCCGGGGCTTGGACCGATCCTGACCTATGCGGCGATTGTGGCGTTGTTGCTGCGCAGCCTGCCGGAAATCCTGCCGCCTTATGTGGAACGTCAATTCGGCCTGGGCGCTGAAGCGCTTGCGGTTCTGACGGCGGCTTTTGGCGTTGGCGCCTTGCTGTCGGGGATATTTGTCTCCGCGCGCGGCAAGATGCATGGCACGACAAAACTCGCGGTATTTGCCCCTGCGGCGATCTCGCTTGCCATGGTGGGCTTCATCGCCACCAGTTGGTTTCCCGTTGGCGTGCTCTGCGCTGCCATCATGGGCGCGGCCATGTCGGTGCATGGGATTTGCGCGCAGACCCTGGCGCAATCGGCTTCCGATCCTGCCATGCGCGGGCGCGTACTCAGCCTTTGGGGCCTGATCGTACGCGCCTTTCCCGCTCTTGGCGCGCTGCTGCTGGGCGCCGCCGGGGAAGTCTTTGGCATGACCCTGCCGACACTCGCGGCAGTCGTGCTTTCCATCATGGCGCTCGCCTGGGGTATCCGGCGCCTGCCCGCCATGGCGCGGGTACTGGAAGGCGAAAGTGCGGGCGATCCCGCAAAACGTTGAACCTGAATGAGGTATCGGAATGATTGAAGCGGCCATTGTGGGCATGGGGCGCTGGGGCCAGACCCTGGTTGATAGTGTGCAGAACAGGAATGATGCCGGCATCCGCTTCATCGCCGGCAGCACGGGGCGCCCGGAACGCGCTGCGGAATGGGCCGCGCGGCAAGGGGTCAAGATCCTGCCTGATCTGGCGGCCATTCTGGCGGAACCGCGCGTGAAGGCGGTGGTGATTGCCTCCCCGCATCAAATGCATGCCGAACAGGTGATTGCGGCCGCGCGCGCGGGCAAGCATGTGTTTGTCGAAAAGCCCTTCACCATGACGAAGGCGAGTGCAGAGGCTGCCGTGGCGGCCTGCCGCAAGGCTGGCGTGGTCATGGCGCTTGGCCATAATCGGCGCTTCCTGCCCGCCGTGGCCGAGATGAAAAAGCTGATCAGCGCTGGCGCACTTGGCACGCTTTGCCATGTGGAAGGCCAGTTCAGCGGCCCGAGTGCGATTTCCTTCAAGCCCGGCATGTGGCGCGCCGATCGGCAGGAAAGCCCGCTCGGCGGCATGGGCGGCATGGGCA
>JBDKIR010000361.1:0-3944 GCA_039797035.1 Pseudomonadota bacterium
TATCCCGGCCAGCACTGCCCCTGCCGCGTCAATCGCATGCAACAAGCGCTTTTCACGCGCTTCCAGATCGATCAATTCAATTTCAGCACCGGCCAGATCAGGATCCGCCGGCAATAGGCTGAGATTCGGGATGCGCGTTGGGCGGATCAGGGCATCCAATTTTTCCGTCCCGACCAGCAGGGCATAGCTGCCCACGCCGCGTTCCTGCCGCGACAGGCCAAGCCCGGTCGAGGCATTGCCCTGGGGGTCAAGATCTATCAGCAAGACCTTGCGTTGCGTTGCAAGCGCGGTCGCCAAATTGATGGCCGTGGTGGTCTTGCCAACACCGCCTTTTTGATTGGCGACGGCAATGATTTTCGGCCTGGCAGGATTATTTTGGGGCACGGTGAATATCGCTCAGGCGAAAAATGGTGGCTTCGGGGTCAGTCACGCTCGCAAAGCGCTCGGCTGTGAAGTGCCAGCCTGAGGCTGCTTCCGTCAACTCTTTCTCTGCATTTCGACCCTTGGGAAAAATCGCGACACCGCCTGGGGCCAGAAAACGCTCAGCATGTGGCAATAGCGCCACGAGCGGCGCCAGCGCGCGGGCTGTGACCGCGGCGAGCGGTGGCAGCTTGACCTTTTCGATCCGCAGCGGATGGACCCGCACCTTTGGCAATTGCAGGGTGGCGCTGGCTTCGATCAGAAAGGCGGCCTTGCGCCGATCGGCTTCAACCAGGTGCACCTCTCGTTCCGGTGCCAATGCCGCCAGTACCAAACCCGGCAGGCCCGCACCCGATCCAAGATCCCCAATCGGGCCATCTTCCGGCAAAAGCGGCGCAAGCTGCAGGCAATCCGCGATATGGCGCTGATCCACCGCTTCCGCCGTATGCTCTGAAATAAGGTTGATCCGTTCATTCCAGCGCAGCAGCAGCTCGCGATAGGCTGTCAGCCGTGCCTCACTGGCGGGGGCGTGTTTCACGTGAAACGCTGCGCCGAGCGCCGCAAATGAACCGCGAGCGCCGCCAAGGCCGCGGGCGTAACCCCCTGCACCCGGCCCGCTGCCCCAAGGGTTGCGGGGCGCGCCTTTTTCAGGCGCTGGCGCATTTCGGCGGAAAGGCCATCGATGCCGTCAAAATCAAGGCTGTCATCGATGGCGGTTTTCTCCTCACGTTCCAATAGTCGCCGCTCTGCCTCCTGCCGGCGCAGATAGGGCGCGTAGAGCGCTTCCGCCTCCAACTGGGTGCGGATGGCGGGGGATAGATCGCGGAGCCACGGAAAGGCTTGGTCGATCTGCATCATGGCCATGTCCGGCAGGGCAAGGATTTCCAGCACACTCCGCCGCCGACCATCCTGATTGACCATAATGCCGAATTGCCGCAGCGCGGCCGGCGTCGTGCTTTCCTCCCGCGCCCGTTCAAGCGCGGCGCTGACCTCTGCGGCGAAAGCACGGTGGCGGGCGGCACGCTCACTGCCAACCACGCCCCAGGCAATGCCCTTTTCGGTCAGCCGTAGCCCGGCATTATCAGCGCGGAGCGATAGCCGATGCTCCGCCCGCGCGGTCAGCATGCGATAGGGCTCGGTCACGCCTTGCAGTGTCAGATCATCCACCAGCACGCCGATATAGGCCTCATTACGGGTCAGAACGGCATCCGGGCGCCCGCCCGCCGCCCGCTTGGCGGCATTGATGCCGGCCATAAGCCCTTGGGCGGCGGCTTCTTCATAACCGGTGGTGCCATTGATCTGCCCGGCCAGAAAAAGCCGGGGCACCTGCCGCACTTCCAGGCTGAGGGTCAAAGAGCGTGGGTCGACATGATCATATTCAATCGCATAGCCCGGGCGCAGAATGCGCGCGCGGCCAAGGCCCGGGATGGACGCCACCAGCTTTTCCTGAACCGCCTCTGACAGGCTGGTCGAAATCCCATTGGGGTAAACGGTTGGATCGTCGAGCCCTTCCGGCTCCAGAAAAATCTGATGCCGCTCCCGCTCAGCAAAGCGCACCACCTTGTCTTCGATGGAGGGGCAATAGCGCGGCCCGACGCCCTGGATGCGCCCGCCATAAACCGCGCTGGAGTGCAAATTGGCCCGGATGATCGCGTGGGTTTCCGGCGTGGTGGCCGTAATGCCGCAATTGACCTGCGGGTTGAGAATGCGCGGCGTCATCCAGGAAAGCGGCTCGGCCGGGTCATCGCCCGGCTGCGCTTCCAAGGACGCCCAATCAATGGTCCGCCCATCCAAGCGTGGCGGAGTTCCGGTCTTGAGCCGCGCCAGGGGCAGGCCGAGCCGTTCAAAGGCCAAGGCCAAACCAATGGCGGGTTCATCCCCGACCCGGCCAGCCGGAAAACGCTTCTCGCCAATATGAATTTCACCGCGCAGGAAGGTGCCCGTGGTGATAATGGCAGCGCCGCAGGCAATGCGCTGCCCGGCCCCGGTCACAATCGCGCAAAGCGCGCCCGAGGCGTCCAATTCCAGCCCTTCGGCCGGTGCGGCCATGATCGTGAGCCGTGGCTGGGCGCGCAGCAAATCCTGCACTGCCTGGCGATACAAGCGCCGATCCGCCTGGGCGCGCGGGCCCCTGACGGCCGGCCCCTTGGACAGGTTGAGCATCTTCACATGGATCGCCGCAGAATCCGCCGCCCGGGCCATGATGCCATCAAGCGCGTCGATTTCGCGCACCAGATGCCCCTTGCCGACCCCGCCAATGGCCGGGTTGCAGGACATTTCCCCAATAGTTTCAATCTTATGGGTCAGCAGCAGGGTATTGGCCCCAGCGCGCGCGGCCGCGGCCGCCGCTTCGCAGCCGGCATGCCCGCCCCCTACCACCACGACATCAAAGGTCAGATCCGCTTTCATCACGCTGCGCCTATACCAGCATCACTTGCCGATACAGAAGTCCCTGAAGACAATATCGAGGATTTCCTCAACCCCGATGCGCCCGGTAAGCCGGCCCATGGCCACCAAGGCGCCACGCAATGCCTCTGCGGTCAGTTCGGGCATGGGGGCATGTTCGGCCTCGGCCAGCAGACCCGCAGCCTCCTGCAAAGCGGCACGGTGGCGCGGGCGCGTCAGCATGGCCCCCTGCCCGGCCCCGGTCAGGCGAAGTGCGGCCTTTTGCAGCTGGTCCCGCAGCGCCGACAGACCTTCACCCGTGCGCGCGGAAACCGCCAGGACCGCGGCGCCCGCAAGGCTGGATGGCGGCGTGGCCAAGTCACATTTATTGACCACCACAAGGCTATTGGCGCCAAGCCAGCGAAGGGTTTCAGCGTCTGGCGGCTCAGTGGCGGCGAATACGGCAATAACAAGCTGTGCCTCGGCGGCGCGCTGTTCGGCCCGGCGGATGCCCTCGGCCTCAATCTCATCTTCCGCCGCGCGCAGGCCCGCTGTGTCGGACAGGGTGACCGGAACGCCCGCCAGGTCAATCCGGGCCTCCACAATATCCCGTGTCGTACCGGCGCGCGCCGAGACAATCGCCGCCTCTCGCCCCAGAAGCGCATTCAAAAGGGATGATTTCCCGGCATTGGGCGCGCCGATAATGGCAAAGAGCAAACCCTCGCGCAGCAATTCCCCGCGCCGGCCATCTGCCAAATGGGCTTCAATTTCAGCCCGCAGCTTGGCGGCCCCGGCTATGGCGCGGGCATCCAGATCCGTGGGCAGGCCATCTTCGGCAAATTCAATGGCCGCTTCCTGATGCGCTAAAAGCTGCGCGAGGCGCGCCATCCAGGCATCGTAAAGCCTGGCCGAAGCGCCCTCGACCTGCCGCAGTGCTTGGCGCCTTTGCCCGGCGGTCTCGGCGGCCACCAAATCGGCAATCCCCTCGGCCGCGGTCAGATCCATTTTGCCTTGCAGAAAGGCGCGGCGGCTGAATTCGCCCGGCTCGGCCGGCCGCAGCCCAGCCGCCACCAGGGCCTCCGCCACGCCCGCGATAACACTCCGCCCGCCATGCAAATGCAGCTCCGCCACATCCTCCC
>JBDKIR010000362.1:0-2600 GCA_039797035.1 Pseudomonadota bacterium
GCGCAGCGCAACCGTGGCATAATCCTGGCCATCCTCATGCCAGGCCTCGGACAGATCACCCGCTTCAAAGCGGATATCGCGGGTTTCGTTGCGCCAGCCGCGCGCATCAAGGTCGCGGTAATCCTGCGCGAAGTAGCCCACCATTTCGGGCGTCGCGACATCGCGCAAGGCCTTGAGATCCCGGCGCGACCAAGCGGCATTCACCTCAATCAGCGTACGCTCGAAGGCCTGGTAATCCGCCGGGGTCAGTGTCACGTCACGCGTGACCACGGCGGCGGCCCCGCCCATCTGAGCGCCCCTGGCGGGGGTCTCGTCCATCTGCCTGGCGTAAGCCGGGCCGCCCGCCATGGCAGGCGCGGCATTGCGCCGGCGGAAGAAGCTCACCGCCAACCACACCAGGCCGCCAATCAGCGCGATCTGCAGCAGCATGCCAAGGGCGGCAGCAAAGCCGCCTGCCCCGCCCAACAAACCACCGCCGAACAGCATGCCGATCAAGCCACCAGCCAGAAGCCCCCCGGCCAGGGCGCCCATGAAGGAACGCTGCGGCTGCGCCTGCGGCGGCATACCCGGGCGGGCCGGTGCGGTCTGCTGGGGTCCACTCGGCTGCGTCGCGGTGCGTTCCATGGGCCGTGCGGTATTGGGGGCCGTCTGCGTCGGCGGCGGCGCCGAATAGGTCCGGCTACCGCGACTGCCAGATGAAGAACTGCCCCCGGGGCGAGCCTCAGCCATCAGCGGGCTCAGAACCAGGGCACAAGCCGCAAACGCGGTCAGAAAAAAGGCTGGGCGGCGCATGTCGTTGAGCGTCTCCAAGTTATGAATTTTTGTTAATATAGCATTCCCAGCGCCTTTGCAAAGAAGTCCAGACTTCGTCTGCCGAAAAAAGGCTTGACCCGGCAACCAGAAGTTTCATCGGCTACGGTCATTCATATACATCGCATTTGTAATTTGATGCTAAACTGCATGTGTGTCGCCGCAAACAACCCAGCCAAGTGCTCTTTCCGCCCCCCTCACTGCCGTGCAGGAGGCATTGAAGCGCGCCCTCAAAGCCGAAGCCGGCCGCGCAGCCCTGCGTGTATCTCCCGGTCCGAATCTAGCGCGCCAGCGCCTTTTGCTCGGGCTGATGCGCGAAGTGGCGGATGCCACGGGTGGCGCCTTGCTCGAAACCGCCCCCCAAGACTGGCTGCTGACGGAAGCGCCGCTGGTCGAAGTCCGTCGCTTGGGTGCAACACTTGCCCGCCTGATCGGGCCTGAAGCCGTGCAGGAATTACCCCTGCCCGCTTCGAATTTGACTTTGGCAACATTGCTCACCGCGCCCAACCCGCCGCGCTTTTTGGATGTAACGCCCCCCGCCGCTATCCCGGCGCCAGGCATAGAAGCGCGCGTGGCCGGGCTCGCTTTGCATAAGGTGAGCCAGCGCAGGAATTTCGTGACGATAACGCAGACCATGACGCCGATGCTGCAACTGCAACATTTGGCCTTGCAGGAGGTTTTGCTGCGGGAACATCTGGGTGCCTTCGCCGAAGACGCCGCATTGCTGCAGCATGGCAGAAGCCTGATCCAGCAAAGGCTGCTTGAAGCCTTGGGGGAGACCAGTTCCAGGCTTGAACTCATGGGGTCAGGTCCTGCCGCCCCCCTGATGCTTGATTTGCCATTGGACCTTTTGCCGCGCCCTGCTCCGGACGCTGAAGCGGCTCCCGTCCCAGCGACCCAAGCACTCTTTGCCGTCATCGCACTTCATGAAGCCATTGCCCTGGATGATCTGGCCACGCGGCGCGCGGCACTGCACCGGGAAGCCTGGGGCATCGCCATCGCCGGCTTGCATGCCGAAAGCTTGGCCTTGGTGGAACCTGAATACCTCGAAGCGGATTGGCTGATGGTGGAATGGTCACCCGCCCTGGCGTCAGAACTGCCACTCGGCAAGCTGCGTCGCTTGGATCCGGGGCGCCTCATTCTCAATAATTGCACCGGCGAAGCGGCCCTCTCCTGGGGGCTTGGCCTTGGTATTTCCTGCTTCGGCGGACCTTGGATCGAAGAATTGGTGGCTGCAACCCGGATGAAATTCTGTCCTTCGGCCCAAGCCTGCACCAGGGCGGAATGCAGCGCGCGCGGGCTTGCCACCACTTCCACCGGTCGCTTGGGCTGCCTTTCCCCACGCCATCTGCAAGCGGTGCTTCCGGAAAAGCTTTCATGACAGGCCATAGCACCGCCTCACTCGCCATGGGCAGAGCCACAAGCGATGCAGTCGCCCTGTCCGGGGTCATTCGCGATGTGGTCTCCATGGGCGAAGAACGCCTTGTGCTGATGTTGCGGCTCTCCAGCCTGCCGCCCGCACGCCGCACGGGCACACAGGCTGAATTGCTGCGCGCCTGCTGGGAGCCGTTGTTGAGCACGGCGCGCATCAGAAGCTTCAAGCTACCGGATGGGGATTTGGTGGCGATTGCCCTGCCCAATGCCGCGGGCGCGCTGGAAACCCACCGCCAAGCGCTTTTTTCGATGCTGGAACCAGAGGAAGCCGAAAGCGCCGTTCGGCTACTCAAGCTGCCCTTCCAAGCTGCAGCCGTGCTGGCGGCTGTGGAAGATAGCCTTGGGCTTGCGGCTGC
>JBDKIR010000363.1:0-2865 GCA_039797035.1 Pseudomonadota bacterium
GCGACGCTTGAGGCCGCGCAAAAGCCCATGCTGATCCTTGGGCGTGGCGCGATTGCGCGTGCTGATGGTGCGGCGGTGCTGGCCACAGCGTGGCGCTTGGCGGCCGAGACCGGCATGCTGAAGCCCGATTGGCATGGCTTCAACCTGCTGCATCACTTCGGTGGTCAGGTTGGCGCCTTGGAGCTTGGCTTCCTGCCGGGGCAGGGGGGCAAGGACCTTGCCGCGATGCTCGGCGGTGGCGTGGATGCGCTTTGGCTGCTGAATACGGATGGGTTTGATCCGACGCGCATCCCGGCCAGCACTTTCGTCATCTATCAGGGCCATCATGGTGATGCCATGGCAGCGCGCGCCGATGTGCTGCTGCCAGGTGCGGCCTATACGGAAAAGGATGCTACCTGGGTGAATACCGAAGGCCGCGCGCAGCGCAGCTATCGCGCCATTCACCCACCCGGCGAAGCGCGAGAGGATTGGCGCATCATCCGCGCCTTCAGCGAAGGTGTGGGCAAGACGCTGCCGTACAATGACCTGGATGTGCTGCGGGCGCGGTTGGCCAGTATCAGCCCTGTCTTCGCGCGGATTGGCGAAGTGGGGGCATCAGGCTGCGCTGATATGGCTGGCCCGCAGGCCGCGATGGCGATGGAAGCCACGCCCTTCCGCCTGCCGATCACGGATTATCACCGCGCCGATGTGATCAGCCGCGCATCCGATGTGATGGCGGAATGCGCCGCGGTCTATGGGCCGCAGCAGGCTCTGGCGGCGGAGTAAGGCGATGAGCGAATTTCTTGCCTCTCCTATTGGTGTCCTGGCGCTGACGCTGGCCAAGGCTTTGGCGCTGCTGGTGCCCTTGCTGGTCATGGTTGCCTTCCTGACTTTGGCTGAACGCAAGGTGCTTGCGGCGATGCAGATGCGTCGCGGCCCCAATGTTGTTGGCCCCTTTGGTTTGCTGCAGCCCTTCGCCGATGCGCTCAAGATGCTGCTCAAGGAAACCATTGTGCCGACAGGGGCGAATAAGCTGTTGTTCCTGTTCGCGCCGATGCTGACCTTCATGCTGGCAATGCTCGCCTGGGCGGTGATCCCGGTGAATGATGGCTGGGCGATTGCCGATATCAATGTCGGCATTCTTTATCTCTTCGCGATTTCATCGCTTGGCGTTTACGGCATCATCATTGCGGGCTGGGCCTCTAATTCAAAATATGCGTTCCTCGGCGCGCTGCGCTCCGCCGCGCAGATGGTTTCTTACGAAGTCAGCATGGGCTTTGTGATCGTGACCGTGCTGCTGTGCGTGGGCTCGCTCAACCTGAATGACATTGTGAAGGCGCAGGAGAATCTGTGGTTCTTCATTCCGCTCTTCCCGATGTTCGTGATCTTTTTCATCTCGACCCTGGCAGAGACCAATCGCGCGCCGTTTGACCTGCCCGAAGGCGAAAGCGAATTGGTGGCGGGCTTCTTTGTTGAATATAGCAGCATGTCCTTCGCGCTATTCTTTCTTGGCGAATACGCGAATATGATTTTGATGTCGGCGCTGACCACCATCCTGTTCCTGGGTGGCTGGTATCCGCCGCTGGCCATCGAGCCCTTCACCTGGATCCCAGGGCCGATCTGGTTCGTCCTGAAGGTCTGCTTCCTGCTGTTTGTCTTTATCTGGGTGCGCGCGACCTTTCCGCGCTACCGCTATGACCAGTTGATGCGGCTCGGCTGGAAGGTGTTTTTGCCCTTCAGCCTGATCTGGCTGGTGATTACCGCCGCCGTTCTCAAACTTACCGGCTGGCTGCCGGCCTGATGGGGCGCTGAACATGGCATCTCTCGATCGCGTCGCCCGTAGCCTGCTGCTCACGGAAATCGTCTCCGGCATGGCGCTGACCTTGAAGTATTTCTTCAAGAAGAAGGTGACATTGAATTACCCCTATGAACGCGGGCCGCTTGGGCCGCGCTTCAAGGGCGAACATGCTTTGCGCCGCTACCCGAATGGCGAAGAACGCTGCATTGCCTGCAAGCTGTGTGAGGCTGTTTGCCCCGCCCAGGCCATCACCATTGAGGCCGAACCGCGGGAAGATGGCAGCCGCCGCACCACGCGCTACGACATTGATATGACGAAGTGCATTTATTGCGGGCTTTGCGAGGAAGCATGCCCAGTAGATGCCATTGTCGAGGGACCGAATATGGAATTCGCGGTCGAGCGGCGGGAAGAACTCATCTACACCAAGGAAAAGCTGCTCGATAATGGCGATCGTTGGGAACCCATGCTGGCTGAGAGGCTACGCCTCGATGCGCCATATCGGTAAGGGAAGGAGCGTTTGATGATTGCCGCTCTTGCCTTTTACGCCTTCGCCGCGGTGCTGATTGGTTCCGCCGTGATGGTGGTGACCAGCCGGAACCCGGTGCATAGCGTTCTGTTCCTGATCCTGGCCTTCTTCAATGCGGCGGGGTTGTTCCTTCTGGCCGGCGCCGAATTCCTCGCCATGATTTTGGTGATTGTCTATGTCGGCGCGGTCGCGGTGCTGTTCCTGTTCGTGGTTATGATGCTGGATATTGATTTCGCGCGATTGCGCGAAGGCTTCCAGCGATATGCCCCCGTTGGTGCGGCAATTGGTCTTGTGCTGCTTCTGCAGCTTGTCATGGTTATGATCAGTTGGCGCATGGCGCCTGGGGCCTTGGCACTCCGGCTCAATGAAACGCCAGTGGATACCGCTAACGCCGCAGCGCTGGGGCGGATTATATACACGGATTATTTTTACCTGTTCCAAGGCTGCGGCCTGATCCTGTTGGTGGCCATGATCGGCGCCATTGTGCTGACGCTGCGCGACAAACCCAATTCCAAGCGTCAGGATATCGCTGAACAGATCGCGCGCGCCGGTTCCGTGACCA
>JBDKIR010000364.1:0-7785 GCA_039797035.1 Pseudomonadota bacterium
TTCTGCGCGATCACTTCGCCTGCCAATATTGCGGTGACCCCTATCCGACACCGGAATTGACCTTTGATCACGTCATCCCGCGGTCCCGCGGCGGGCGCACTTCCTGGGACAATGTGGTGACCGCTTGCGGGCCGTGCAATTTGCGCAAAGGCAATCGGCTGCCACGCGAATGCGCCATGATTCCGCGCCAGGCACCCCGCCAGCCGACCAGTTGGGAATTGCAGGAAAACGGCCGGTCCTTCCCGCCGAATTATCTGCATGAAAGCTGGCGGGATTATTTGTATTGGGACAGCGAATTGGAAAGCTGAAGGGCCTTATTCGGCCGCCTTCCGCTTTCTTTCGCTTTCGGTCTTCAACTGCCCACAAGCCGCCAAAATATCACGCCCACGCGGGCGGCGAATCGGGCTGGCGTAACCAGCATCATTCAGAATTTCGGCAAAGCGATGAATGGCTTCCGAAGTGCTGGTCTTATACGGGCTTCCGGGCCAAGGGTTGAAGGGAATCAGATTAACCTTGGCCGGCATGCCGCGAATAAGCCGCACCAATTCGCGCGCTTCCGCTTCACTATCATTCACGCCACGCAGCATGACATATTCAAAAGTGATGCGCCGCGCATTGGAAGCGCCGGGATAGCGCCGGCAGGCGGCCAGCACTTCCGCAATCGGGTATTTGCGATTGAGCGGCACAATCTCATCCCGCAATTCATCCGTGACAGCATGGAGCGATACCGCCAGCCCCACCCCCAATTCCGCGCCGCAGCGATCCATCATCGGCACAACGCCGGAAGTGGAAAGCGTGATGCGCCGGCGCGAAAGCCCAATGCCTTCATGATCCATCACGATCTTCAGCGCCTTGGCGACATTTTCGTAATTATAGAGCGGCTCGCCCATGCCCATGACAACGATATTGGAAAGATGGCGCGGCACGCCATCCTTGGGGCTGGGCCATTCGCCATAGGAATCGCGCGCGGCAATGAATTGGCCGACGATTTCCGCCGCCCCCAGATTGCGCACCAAGCCTGCGTGCCGGTATGGCAGAAGCGGCAGGACAGCGTGCAGCCCACCTGGGTTGAAATGCAGACCGCGCCGCGATCCTCATCGGCCGAGGGGATATAGACCGTTTCCACCTGCTGCTGATCACGGAAGCGGAACAGCCATTTGCGCGTGCCATCCGCGCTATCCTGCTGCGTCGCCACTTCCGGCCGGCCCACCACGAAGCGTTCGGCCAGCTTCATTTGCATGGGCTTGGCGATGGTGTTCATGCGGGCGAAATCGGTTTCACCCTGATGATAGATCCAATGCCAAAGCTGCTTGGCGCGAAAGGGCTTTTCGCCCAGCGCCACCATCTCAGCGGCCAATTCCTCACGCGAAAGCCCAACCAGATCGCGCCGGCCATCGGGCAGCGTTGCGGGCGGCGGGGCAAAGGCAGCGGCCTTTGCCAGAATGCGCTTGCGTTCGGCTTCGTTCAGGTCCAGCGCGGCACTATTCATCGCCGCGCTGGGCATTCACGCGAAATCGCGTCATAGGCGGCGCCAAAACCCGCCAGGCTGAATTGATCATTGGCATTGCCGCGCCCGCCCGCTGCGGGGCCGCGCGCTGCTGCTGTTCGGCCATTGCGCATCGCGGCCACCGCCGCCGCGCCATCATGCGCAAAGGCGGCATTGCCACCGGTATAGAAGCGCAGATTGTTCTGCCCCACGGAAACGGTGACTTCGGCATTGCGCGGATAGGCATACCCGGCCGAAAGCGCCACCGCATCGCGCCCGCCCGGGCGATGGGTCACGGTCAGCACCACCCCCTGGCGATTGGGTTCGGTCTTGGTCGCGCGGGCGAAAGCGTAGCAGATTTTCTGCCCATTATCCTGATAGGTCGCCGCCGCCCAATCCCGGAAGGTGCCCAATTGGCGCGGCGCGGCCTGGGTGGATTGCTGCGCAGGCTGCGCGGCCTGGCGCTGCTGCGCCAAGGCGGGCAGGGCGGTCAGGACCAAGCAAAGCGGCAAAAGGCGAATCCGGCGAAACATGGCTTCTTAGATACGCAGCCCAGCCACGCGGAGCAACCGCCCCGCCGAGGGTTTCGGCTTTCCGTGGTCTTGGTAAAGAGGGGTCATGAAAGACGCCGCCGATGTCGCGCTTGCCGCGCAATATGATGCCTATCCCTATCCCCAGCGCGACCCGCGGGATGAGGCCAAGCGCCTGATCATCGGCAGCCCAAGCCATTTGCGGGAAGTGGATCATTGGATTTTTGGCGCTCGCCGCCCCGCCAGCCAGCCGCTCCGCGCCCTGGTGGCCGGGGGGGGCAGCGGGGATGCGACCGTGATGCTGGCCCAGCAAATGGCCCAGGCCGGGCGCCCCGGGGATGTCACCTGGCTTGACCGTTCAGCGGCGGCGCGGCGCGTGGCGGAAGCGCGCGTGGCAGCGCGCAAGCTGGGCAATGTGATCTTCCAGGAAGGGTCTTTGCTGGATCTGCCGGGCAGCGGGCTTGGGCCATTTGATTACATTGATTGCTGCGGTGTGCTGCATCATCTGCCCGATCCGCTGGAAGGCTTGAAGGCGCTGGTTTCCGTGTTGGCGCCGGGCGGTGGCTTGGGGCTGATGGTCTATGCGCCGCATGGGCGCACAGGCGTCTATATGGCGCAGGATGCACTCCGGCTGCTGGCGCCGCCCAATGAATCGCCGGCGGCGCGGGTTGAAATCGCCAAACGGCTGTGGCGGCAAATGCCGGAAACCGCCTGGCTGCGCCGCAATCCCTGGATCACGGATCATGAAAAGGGCGGCGATGCCGGGCTGTATGATTTGCTGCTCAACCCGCGCGATGTCGCCTTCACCGTGCCGGCCTTCAATGCGCTGATCCAGGCGGCGGGTTTGCGTATTATGTGCCTGGTGGAACCGCTGCGCTACGACCCGCTGTCCTATCTGTCAGACCCCAAGCTGCGCCCGCGGATTGAGGCGATGGATGTGGTGCAGCGCGCCGCCCTGGCCGAGGCAATCACCGGCAATATGGGCGTGCATATCGCCTATTGCGTGCGCGCCGATGCGCCCGTGATCAGCGCGCCCTGGGATGATCCAGCCGCCATCCCATGCCTGCGTGAATTGGATGGCGCCAAGCTTGCCGCCGGCCTGCCGCGCGATGGCGTGCTGCGCGTGACGTTTGATGGGCTGACCGTGCCCGTGCCCTTGCCGCGTTTGGCGAGTGCGATCCTGTCGCGCATCGACGGCAAGCGCAGCATTGGCGACATTGGCGATGATCTGGCGCAGCACGGCACAGCGCGGGATGTTTTCGCGCGCGAATTCCAGGCTTTGGTTGCTGCGCTAGAAAAGACAAATCGTCTTCTTATCAGCGCCCCGTGAAATTCGGTTTGCGTTTTTCGAGGAATGCCGCCACGCCTTCGCGCCGGTCTTCCGTGCCGCGTGTGGCGTCCTGTTCCACCTCGGCCAGTTCCACCGCCTCTGACAGGTTCTGAAAGGGCGCCAGCGTCATTTGCCGCTTGATCACGCGCATGGAACGGGGCGAGCAGTTATTCGCGAGATCCGCCGCGTAAGCCTGTACGCTAGCCTGGAAGCCATCCGCCGGCAGCACACGCACCAAGCCCATGCCAGCGGCTTCTTCCGCCGTGAGGCTGCGGCCAGACAGCAAGAGATCAGCAGCATTCATCGGGCCGATCAGGCGCGGCAGCATCCAGGCGCTGCCATGTTCCGCCACCAAACCGCGCCGCGCAAAAGCCGTTGAAAGCTTTGCTCCCGCCGCCATGAAGCGGATGTCGCAAAACAGCGTCAGGCAGAAACCAACGCCGGCCACGGCACCATTGATACCCGCGATCACCGGCTTGCCGATATTGAGCATATAGGAATAGCGCCGGGCGAAATCCTCGGTTGGCGGCGCCTCACCGGGCGGCGGCGTCACACCCGCATAGGTCGGGCGTTCCGCGCCGCGTGTGGCAATGGCGGAAACATCGGCGCCGACGCAAAACCCCTTGCCGGTTGCCGTCAACACAATGGCACGCGCCGCATCATCCGCCACCGCCAATGCAAAGGCAGCACGGGTTTCGGCTTCCATCACCGTGGACCAGGCATTCATGCGTTCCGGTCGATTGAGCGTGATGGTCGCAACGCGATCCACAACTGAGTAGAGGATTTCAGTGAAGGCTTCGGTCATTTCTTTGGTGTCTTTTCGCGCTGTCTTTCCCAGGCGGCATCATCCCAACCCAGCATATCCTGCACGCCAGCGCGCGCCCCGCCGAGGTAACGCCGCCCGCCATCAATCACCACGCATTCGCCCGTGATATAGCCAGCATTTTCTGAAACCAGATAGGCGGCCAGATCGGTCAATTCCTCATGCCGGCCGGCGCGGTTCAGCGGCACATCGCCATGATCAAGCCCACCGGGACGCAGCCGCGCCACTGCGGCTTCGGTCGGGAAGGTGCCGGGTGCAATCGCCACCAGCCGAATGCCATGCCGGCCCCATTCGACCGCAAGGCTTTTTGTCATCGCCAAAACCCCGGCCTTGGCCATGGCGGATGGCACGGTGAAGGCGGCACCCTGCAAGGCGGAAAGCGTCAGGATACTCAGCACCACACCAGGCTGCCCCGCATCAATCCAGCGCCGCCCCACCCCCATGGTGCAATAAGCCGCGCCATGCAGCGTGGTGGCCAGCACCGCATCCAGGGCACGCGGGGAAAGCCGGTGCGTCTGCGCCAGAAAATTCGCCGCCGCGTTATTCACCAGAATATCCGGCGCCCCTTCGGCAAAGACGGCATCGAGCATCGCCTCCACCGCCGTGGCGTCGCGAATATCGCAAGCGTGCACAGCGATATCCGCGCCTGGGATTTCACCGCGCAACGCCGCCGCGGTTGCTTCCAAGACGCTGAGGCGCCGGCCGCAAATCGCGATGCGCGCGCCCAATTGCAGGTAGCGCCGAGCGATGGCGCGCCCCAAACCGGTGCCGCCACCAGTGATCAGCGCGCGCCGCCCCGCCAGCAGCCCCGGCGCAAACAAGGATCAGGCGCCCTTGTAAGTTGGCTTACGCTTTTCGCGCATCGCCGCCAGCGCTTCCTTATGGTCATCCGTGGTATGCGCCACGGCCTGCATGGCGGAAGACATCTCAAGCACGGAATCAAGGCGGTTATTCCAGGCTTCCCGCAACAACCGCCGCGCCATACGCACCGCTTGCGGCGGATTGGCCGCAATGCGCCGCGCCAAGGCGCGTGCTGCGTCCAGCAATTCCGCATCCGGCACCACCTGCGACACCAGCCCATAAGCCAGCGCCTGATCCGCTGACAGCGCATCACCGGTCAGCGACATTTCGGCCGCCTTGGCAAAGCCCACCACGCGCGGCAACAGCCAGGCGCCGCCATCACCGGGGATGATGCCAAGCTTCACGAAGCTTTCCGCAAAACGCGCGGATTGGCCGGCAATGCGCAAATCGCACATGCAGGCAAGGTCACACCCAGCCCCCATGGCCGGGCCATTCACCGCCGCAATCACGGGAATTTCCAATTGTTCAAACATGCGCGGCAGGCGTTGGATGCCATGGCGATAATAGCCGCGTGCCTGGGCCGGTGTGCGTTCCGTGCTGCCAGTTGCCGCTTCGCCCATGCGGCGCACATTGCCACCGGCGCAAAAGGCGCTACCGGCCCCGGTCAGGATCGCAACCCGAGCCTTCGCTTCCGCATCCAGCTTCATGAAGGTGGCGATCAGGCCATCCTGGGTTTCAGGGTCAAGCGGATTGCGCGATTCGGGCCGGTTCAGCGTTACCAGCGCGATGTCATCAACAATTTCAACAAGTACGGGCGCTTCCATGGGGACTTCCTTTCAAGATGGCGCGCAGAATGGAACGACGACGCTGAGGCGGCAAGATTAACCGGGCCGCTTGGCGCCCCGCATGACCGCGACCACGCCCAGCGCCAAGGTGCAGATCAGCACCAGGACCAGGAAAGTATCCCGAAAGGCCAGCATGCTCGCCTGGGTCAGCACGACGCGGCCCAGAAAATCCTGCGCCAAGGCTTGGCGCGTGCCATCGGCGAAGCCTTCCTGGGCCAGCAGCCGTTCCGCTTCGCGCAGCCAATCGGCGGTATTGCCGCGCCCTTCCTGTGTCACGTTCAGCGCCTGGGCGTGGAGCTGGGTATGGCGTTCCAGATAGATGGATAGCAGATTCACCCCCATCGCCCCGCCAAATTGCCGCGCGAAATTGATCGCCCCGGAACCCTGGCCGACCCATTGCGGCGGCAGGGAACGCAAGGCGCCGGCATTCATGCTGGGCATGGCAATGCCAAAGCCAATGCGCCCAATCAGAATCCAGATCGCCAGGGTCCAAAACGGCGTATCGGTACCAACATCCACCATCAGCCAGGTGGAATAGGCGAAAAGGATCAGCCCTATGCCAATTGGCAACCAGGGTTCGGTCTTATCCGCGATGCGCCCGGCAATCGGGAAGATCAGCAGCAGCATCAGCCCCGCCGGCATCAGCAATAGGCCCGCGCGCGTGGCGGAATAGCCTTGGACGGTCTGCACAAACAAAGGCAGCAGATAAACGGAACCAAACAGCGTCGCGCCATAGACCAGCGCCACCAGCGATGAACAGGCAAAACCGCGCACGGTGAAAAGCCGCGGATTGAGCATGGCGGCGGGGCTGCGTAATTCCCACCAGATGAAAGTGATCGCCGCGATGGCGGCAATGGAAAGTTCCGTTACCACCGCATCCGATTGCCAGCCTTCACGTTGCCCGCTGGAAAGCCCGGTCAGTAGTGAAAACAGGGCGGTGATCAGCAAGACGAAACCTGGGGCATCAAAGCGCCGCTTGCCACCTTCTCGCGCGGGGCCGGGCATGACAATCAGGCCCAGGATCATGCCAAGCATCGCGAAGGGAATGGCCAGGAAAAAAACCGATCGCCAGCCAAAACCATCCACCATCAGCCCGCCGAAAGCCGGGCCAAGGGCCGGCGCCAGCACCACCCCCACCGCGTAAAGCCCCATGGCGGAGCCACGTTTTTCCGGCGGATAGACCATGAAAATGATTTGCATGCCCAAGGGCTGCACCATGCCCGCCGCAGCACCTTGCAGCACGCGGCCAAAAATCAGAATGCCTTCTTCCGGCGCAAAACCCGATAGCAGCGAACCGAAGATGAAAATCAGCATCGCCGCCGAATAGGTCAGACGAAAGCCGAAGCGATCCACCAGCCAGCCATTCAGCAACATGGTGCCGGTGACGGATGCCAGAAAGGCAGTGGAAACAAGCTGCGCGTGATCCTGCCCCATGCCATAGGCGCCCATGATTTCGGGCAGCGCCACATTGGAAATGGTGGAGGATAGAATAGTCGCAATGGTGCCGATCATCGCCGGGATCGTCACCATCCAGCGATAGGAATCGCCAAAGCGTGCCGCCAGCACCGCCATTTCCGGCCCCGCCCAGGAAGCGCGGGATGGCATGGGTGTGCCAGCGGTCGCCTCACTCACGGGCGGGCGCTTCCACCACCACCATCATGCCGGGGCGCAAGGCGCCATCCGTGGGCAAATCCTCAAGCGCGATGCGCACCGGCAGGCGCTGCGTGATTTTGGTGAAATTGCCCGAAGGATTGGCGCTGGGCAGCAAGGCGAATTCGCTGGTGGCAGCAGCGCCCACACGTTCCACCCGCCCCGAGAAGACGCGCCCCGGATAGGCATCCACCGTCACGCGCACTTCGCGCCCGGGGCGGAAATAGCGAATTTCGGTTTCCTTTACGTTGGCTTCCACGCGCACGCGGCGCGGGTCATGCACCAGCATCACACGCTGGCCAGGCGTGACATATTCGCCG
>JBDKIR010000365.1:0-3810 GCA_039797035.1 Pseudomonadota bacterium
TGCTGTTTTCTTCCGCAACCACCGCAATCGGCAATCCGGGGCAAGCCAATTACGTCGCCGCCAATGCCGCGCTGGAAGCCATCGCGCGCCGACGCCACGCGCGCGGCAAACCAGCGCTTGCCATTGGCTGGGGGCCCATTGCGGATGCGGGTGTGCTCACGCGCAACAAACAGGCGACAGAACATCTGGCACGGCGCGCCGGCGCGCGCGCCATGGCGGCACAACAAGCCTTGGGCTTGCTGCCGATCATGCTGGCCAGCGGTGCGCCGGTGATCCATCTTGCAGATATCGCCTGGGCGCAGCTGCGCAGCACACTCCCTCTACTGGCAGAACCCGCCTATGCCGCGCTGCATCAGGATGCGGCGGCGCATGATGATGCAGATCAGGATCTGCTGGCGAAACTACGCGCCCTGCCGGCCGAGACAGCGCGCGAGACAGTGCTGGCGCTGGCGCAGGAGGAAATTGCCAAAATCCTGCGACTGCCCCTTTCCGCCATCCAGGCCGAAACACCACTGCCGGATCTTGGGCTGGATTCCCTAGGCGGTGTTGAATTACGCCTTGCCTTGGAACGGCGCTTGGGCATCACAGTACCGCTTGGCGTGGTGAGTGCGGAATTGACCCTGGCGCTGCTCGTCAAACGCATGATGCCGGCATTGCTGGGGCAGAGCGGAGCGCTTGCCTCGGCAGAAGCCCTGCTCGCTGCCCATGAAACGGACAATGTCTCATGAAAAGCGGCTTTGGCCTTTCTGCTGCCGCGCGCGCGGCCTTGCTGCAAAGGCTGACCCGGCAGCAAGATGACAAGCCCGGCAGCGCCGCAGCGCGCGCCTTTCGCGAATTGCCCGGCCAGCGCGATATGGCGATGATGCGCGACGCCGCAGATAGCCTTGGCATCGCCAACCCATTCTTCCGCCCACATGACGCCATCGCTGCCGCGCATAGCCGGATTGATGGGCAGGAGGTGATCAATTTCGGCTCCTACAACTACCTTGGGTTCAATGGTGATCCGCGCGTGATGGCAGCAGCCAAGGCAGCCATTGATCGCTACGGCATTTCAACCTCTGCTTCGCGCATGGTGTCGGGCGAAAGACCCATCCATGCCGCGCTGGAAGCCGCCCTTGCGAAGCATTACCACGCCGAGGCTGCACTCACCTTCGTTTCCGGCCACGCCACCAATGTGACCGTCATCGGGCATTTGATGGGGCCACGCGATCTTATTCTGCATGATGCCGCCATCCATAATTCCTGTCTGGAAGGTGTGCGGCTTTCAGGCGCCCAGCGGATTGCTTTTCCGCATAATGATGATGCTGCAGCAGAGGAAATGCTGGCCAAGGCACGCCGTGCAGCACGCCGCGCACTGGTGCTGATTGAAGGCCATTATTCGATGGATGGCGATATCCCCAAACTGCCGCGCTTCATTGCCCTGGCACGCCGCCATGATGCCTGGCTGATGGTGGATGAAGCGCATGCGCTGGGCGTGGTGGGCGCCAAGGGGCATGGCCTGCATGAACATTTCGGTATTGACCCGACCGAGATCGATATCTGGATGGGCACCCTGTCGAAAACCCTATCAGCGGCGGGTGGCTATATCGCGGGCAATGCGCAATTGGTGGAATGGCTCAAGCATTCCGCGCCGGGTTTTGTCTATTCGGTGGGGCTGGCACCGGCGCTGGCCGCTGCCGCGCTACAATGCCTGGATATTCTGCACGCCGAACCCGAACGCGTTACGCGCCTGCATGGTAATGCCGCGATCTTCCTGCGTTTGGCACGGGAAGCCGGCTTCAATACGGGCAGCGCCACCGCGCACGCCATTGTGCCCATCATTCTGGGGTCTTCCGTTACCGCCGCGCGGGCTTCCCAATTCCTCTTGTCGCGCGGGGTGAATGTGCAACCGATCCTGTTTCCCGCCGTGCCGGAGCAATCCGCCCGATTACGCTTTTTTCTTTCAAGCGAACACAGCACGGCGGATTTGCAGGCGGCGATCAACGCGCTGGTCGCATTTCGCGACCAATCATGAGCATAGGGCCCGCAGCTTTCCGCCACAGGCCCCTTGCGGAAACGCTTATTACAGCTCCTGCTCCTCGCCCCAATCAGCGCTGGCGTCATCGCCATAGCTGGCCTGCGCATCCTGTGCTGCGTGATCGGGCTGCGCATCAGCCCAAGGGGAGGAAGAAGGCACGGCTTCCTGAGCAAAGCCGCCCGCTGACGCTGCCTGGGCCGCGCCACCGCTGCCCCCCAAGGCATTCATCAACATATTGCCAAGCACAATTCCGCCAGCAACACCCGCCGCTGATGCCAAGGCAGTACCCATGAAGCCCATGCCGCCACGGCCCTGCTGCAGGGCCTGGGGATTATGCCCCGGCGGGTAATAGGGTTGCGGGCGCGGCGGCATGGGGCGCGGCGCCTGCCGATTACCGCCAAAAAGGCCACCAAATACCCCGCCACCACCACGCTGGGCTTCCGCGTCACGCCGCGCAGCTTCGGCTTCCCATTCCAATTGCTGAATGCGGTTATTGGCTTCCACCAAGGCCGCTTCCTGCACAAAGGCGCTTTGGGTGATGCGATAGCGCGCTTCCGGGTAGCGGGCGAAAAGATCAGCGATCAAGCGATCCGCTTCCGGGTCCATCGGCGGCAAATTCGGCTTCTGCGCCGTGCTGGCGCCCCAGGGGCCGGATGGCGCCCCAGGCACCGCCGCCTGCCCACTCATCCGTTCCACGAAAGCGGTAATGATCCGCCTTTCCTCATCCGTCATGGTACAATCCTTCTCCCGACATGCGGGCTTCGGCCGGTTGGCTCCAGCCAGAAGCCCTGGTCGCGCAAGTGGCCCACCATAGGCTGGCTTTCAAGCCAAGGCGGGGAATTTCATGGTCGCGCTATGACGCCCCGATCTGCGCCGGCAGGCCCAGGCGGCGCCATTCAATCGCAGGACAGCGATCCATGACAACCGTGAGCCCGGCCGCGCGGGCACGCGCCGCCGCGGCTTCATCAACAACACCCAATTGCAGCCAAACGCTTTTGGCGCCGAGGCTGATCGCCTCATCTACCACTGCCCCGGCATCGGCGCTGCGCCGAAACACATCGACCATATCCAGCGGCGCCGCTTCCGCGAGGCGCGCCAGCGTCATCACGCCATGGATGGGCTTGCCAGCCAAAAGCGGGTTCACCGGCACCACCTGATAGCCCCGGGCACACAGAAAGCCGAAGACCCCATGGCTCGGCCGGTCGGGACGATCAGAAGCGCCAACCACGGCAATGCGCCGCGTGCGCAGCAAAAGATCACGAATGTCAGAATCGGTCATGCCCGGGCAGCATTCCATGAAAGCCCCAAAGGCGGGAGAGGGAGCAGGGCCACGGCCTTTATTTTCGCTTTCGGGCCTAACGGCTGGTGGCGAGCGCCTGGCGCAGAAACACCCCAACCGGCACCATGCCGGGAATGACTTCCTGCACGAAAATACCAAGTCGGACGAGAAATGCCGGCAGGGCGGGCGGCGCTGCGGGGGCTGGGCCCAGCGCAGCAATCATCGCGGGCGCCGCATGGCGCGCCGCCTGCACCGCTGCTGCGCGATACTGGACAAGACCACCACCGGCCTGAAGCGGCGCCAGTATCTCCGGCAAGGTCGCCAGGAAATCGGGCCATAGCGCCAAATGCAGGTAAAGGCTTGGCACCACGGCGGCATCGGAAAGCCCATGCGCCGCAGTCAGGGCGCGGATCACCGCGTGTTGTGCGGGCGGCAATGCCGCCTTGCGCGGCAAGGGTTGCGGCGCGGGCAGCATGGGGCCGCGCGGCGCTGGCGCCAGCGCCGCCGTGGGTGC
>JBDKIR010000366.1:0-3969 GCA_039797035.1 Pseudomonadota bacterium
TTCCTGGCGTTTCGCCATGGAAAGCGCCTCGGCCTCGGTCGTGGTGGTGACGCAATTCACCCATTGCCCGCCATGCAGAACGCCGACCGAGAAAGTGCAATCCTCCGTCGTCATATCCTCAATCGCCAGAATCTGGCGGCACATTTCCTTGATGGCACTCCGACCTTCCGCGAGCCTGGCACCGGCATGGGAAGGCTTGCCTGTGGTCTTCAGGTTGAAGCGGGCGATGGCATAGCGCCCGGTCACCACGCCGCCATCGGGCCGCGCCGGTTCCGGCACCAGGATGAATTTATGGCGCGCCGCTTCGGCTTCGATCAGATCGCGCGTCGACGGGCTGCCGATTTCCTCGTCGCTGGTCAGCAGGATCGTGATCGGCAGCGGGGTGACGATTTTCGCCGCGATGATCTGGCGCATCGCTTCCACCGCCAGCACCGTGCCGCCCTTCATGTCCAGAATGCCGGGGCCATAGCAGCGATTGCCTTCGCGCCGGATCGGCAGTTTTTCGAGTGTGCCGATGGGATGCACCGTATCCAGATGCGCCATTACCAGAATACCCGGCGCGCCATCCCCGGCCGGGTGCGGAAAGCGTGCCCGCACGCAATCGCCAAGCCCCATGCGGCCGGGAATGCGATCAATATGCGCCCCCAGCAGCGCCAAATCGCGTGACGCCAAATCCATCATGCGATTGACCGCCGCCGCATCAAAGGTCGGGCTTTCGCAAGCCGCCCAGCGCATCAGCCGGGCCAGGATGTCATCAGCGTCAAAAGGAAGCGCAAGGGCAGCGGCGGCGTCGGGCATGGTGTTTCAGATCCTGCGATAATGATGGCGCGCAAGGCGCAGGGCCGAATGCTGCGGCGGCCTGCCGCCCAGGGCAAGGGGGCAACTCGGCAGGTCAGGGGCTTGCTGTTAAGCTGCCGCAAAAGCGGAGAGACTGCGATGCGCCTGCTGGTCGCCAATGCGAATACCACCGAAGCCATTACCGAAACCTGCGCCGCAGTGGCGCGCGCTGCCGCCGCACCAGGCACGGAAATCATCGGTGCCACGCCGCGCTTTGGCCCTGCGGTGATTGCCACAAGGGTGGAGAATGTCATTGCCGGCCATGCCTTGCTTGAAGTGCTGGCCGAACATGCCGGCCGCGTGGATGCCGTGCTGCTCGCGGTCAGTTTCGATACGGCCCTGGATGCGGCGCGGCAGATGATGCCCTGCCCGGTGCTGGGCATGACCGAAGCGGCGGCGTTGACGGCCTGCATGATGGGCGGGCGCTTTGGCCTGATCACCTTCGGCAATGTGGAGCCCTACCGCGAATTGATCGCGCGCCATGGGCTCTCTGCGCGGCTGGCGGCACTTGCCGGGCTGGATGCAACACCGCCGGAAGCACTCGCCAATCCCGAAGGGGTCGCGGAAAAGCTGCGGATCGCGGTGGAAGGTCTGGCGGCACAGGGGGCGGATTCGGTGGTGCTCGCCGGTGCGGCGCTGGCGGGCTTTGATCGGCGCCTGGCGGGCAGGGCCGCCTTGCCCCTGTTTGATGGCATCCGCTGCGGTGTGAAGCTGGCAGAGGCGCTGGTGGCGCTTGATCCTCCGCGCGCCCAGCAAGGTTCCTATGCGGCGCCGATGGGGCGCCTTAGCCAAGGCTTGGCGCCAGCCTTGGCAGCGGTGTTGCGCCAGGGCGGCTGAGACGGGCGCTGCCGCCGATAGCCTCGGGGCCAAGGCGAAGCCACCTTTTCCGCCAAAGCCGCTTCAATTTGGCTTGGCCGGTGCCAAGCCACCAGGGTCACCGCCCCATGCGGGCCGGATTATTCATGGTGCTATTGGCATTATCGGATATGGCTGGTCTGCCGATATTGCCAAACAAGGCCTGCAAAATATTGCGTTCAGTGCCGGGTACTGGTGTTTCACGTGCCACCATGCC
Organism: Pseudomonadota bacterium; assembly: GCA_039797035.1. GTDB lineage: Bacteria > Pseudomonadota > Alphaproteobacteria > Acetobacterales > Acetobacteraceae > Neoroseomonas. The sequence goes on from JBDKIR010000366.1 coordinate 1,910, forward strand.
CGTGTCTTGCCCATCTTCTGGCTTGAGCTGGCGAATTTCCTGCACCACGCCACGGCGATCAAACGTAAAGGCCACAACGACACGGTCACGCAGTTCCATGTACCGGCCAGGCATGATCTGCGTGATGCCAGCGATGTAATACCAATTGGTTTCATCGAAGGTTCCACGCGCGCTGGGCGGCCCAAAAAGGGCTTCCACATCGGAACGGGTTTGCACGCCCACCGTGATTTGCGCGAGCTTATCGGCATCCACCCTATTGCCACGCGGTACAGGCGGGGGCGCGAGCCAAGCACAGCCGCCAAGCATTGCGCCCAGCAGCAGAGTAATCACCGGTAGCGCCCGGCGCAGATTGACCATTCGCAACTCCGGCACCATTTCCAAGGCCTTCGATAGACACCCCAAGGCCCTGGGGTCAACCGGCAGGGCCCTCGGACTGGAATGATATCATGGGTTTGTTCAGCGCCTTCAGACCTCCGCCGCATGAAAGGGCCGGCTTTCGGCTCTATGGCGTAGCCGTCGCGGCGGCGCGCGCGCCGTTTTTCTTCACCGAATTGGCCGTGCGGGACTCGGTGGAAGGGCGGCTCGACCTGATCCATTTGCATGTGGCGCTGCTGATTCGCCGCCTGCGCCGGGACCCAGACGCCCGGGGGGCTGCGCTGGCCCAGGCGGTTTTTGATGCCATGTTCGCCGATATGGACGTGAATTTGCGCGAAATGGGCGTGAGTGACCTGGCCGTTGGCAAGCGGGTGCGCGGCCTGTGGGAGGCGTTTCACGGCCGGGCGGTGGCCTATGAGGCAGCGCTGGAGGCCGGTGCGCGTGACCAGTTGGCGGAGGCCCTGGCGCGGAATGTATGGCGGGAAGAAGTGCCCAGCGCCTTGGCGCGGCGCTTGGCCAGTATTGCCATGGCCCAGGAAATTGCCCTGCAAGGCCAAGACATGACAGCATTTCTGGCGGGGCAGGCCAGCTTTCTGGCGCCTGAGGGCATCGCCTATGACACCTGAATTTTCCCGCCGGCAATTGCTCGCGACCCCGTCTGCCGGGGCGCCTGAGGAAATACTGGAAGCAAGCGCAGCCGAATGCGCAGCCTTGGCGGCGCGGTTTGGCATTCCTGCCCTGCATGGCCTGAGCGCCCGCTTCACCCGCCGCCCCTATCCGGGCGGTGGGGTATTGATCACCGGGCGCCTCAAGGCGCGCCCCGAACAGCTTTGTGTCGTCAGCCTGGAACCGGTGGTGGAGGCCGTTGATGCCCCCTTCAGCCTTTTGGTGATGCCCGCCGAGGCGGCCCTGCCTGAGGATCTGGACGGCCCGGATGAAATCCAGGCCGATGCCAGCGGGCATTATGATTTGGGGGAGGCGATTGCCGAGGAATTATCCCTTTGCCTCAACCCCTACCCCCGTGCGCCGGAGGCCAAATTGCCCGAAGCGCTGGGGGAGGCGGAAGCCGAACCGGCCCGCAATCCCTTCGCCAAGCTGGCCGCGCTCAAGCCCAAGCCGGGCAAGGGCTGAGCCGCGCATCTGCCGAGCGGGAGAAGCAAAGCTTGCGCCCCTCACTGGGGGATGCTATGCGCCGCCCCCTGATTTCATCCACCATGCTCGTTTATGTGAAAGAGGCCCGGCGCCATGGCCGTTCCAAAGAAGAAGACGTCACCCTCCCGCCGCGGCATGCGCCGTAGCCATGAAGCGCTCGGTAACTCGGCGCATCATGAATGCGCGAATTGCGGGGAATTGAAGCGCCCCCATCATGTCTGCTCGCATTGCGGCTATTATGATGGCCGTGAAGTTGTGGCGGCAGATCGTGTGAAGCCGGCGATCCGGCTCTGATCCCGCGATAGGCAGGGCGCCGAGGCTTCCAAAGTGGCTGATTCCGCGCCGTCCTTTTCCCTGGCGATTGATGCCATGGGCGGGGATGCTGCCCCAGAAGCGATACTTGATGGTCTGGAATTGGCTGCTGAACGCCATCCAGGCGCCAAGTTTTTGCTTGTTGGTGATGAAGCGCGCGTGGGCGCTGCCCTGGCGCGCCGCAAGCGTGCGGCCAGCGTCTGTAGCCTGCGTCACGCCCC
>JBDKIR010000367.1:0-4896 GCA_039797035.1 Pseudomonadota bacterium
ATCAGGCGCGGCAATCGACCGAACGCCAAAATGCGGCGGTGATGGGCGCGCATCGGGCTTTCCGCGCCACGCTGAATACGGCGATTGAGGAAGTTGGGCGCGATATCGCCCGCGTCATGCAGGGTGCGCCAACGGCCCGGACGGAACCGGCACGCCCTCGCGGACTGCTCGCCAATAATGAAATTCCCCGCCAGGCAGCATTGCTCAGGGCACGCAGCGCGGCGGAGGAATTATTCGGCATCGCAAACCGGATCATGAATTTGCGCGATGATGCGCAATATCAGGCCCTGATGAACAGCCAAGGCACGGCGCTGAATGCCTTGCGCGCAGCCTTGCAGTCACTCGGGGACCTGCCACGCTATCAAGCGCTGCGTGACGCAGCCAACGGCTTGCAGGCCGCCCATACGGCGTTTGAGGCACCCTCTGCACGGCTTGCAGAGGCAGAGGCCGCGGGCCGGGAGGTCGCCGTAGCGGCCGCACGGCTTGGCGATGCCGCTACAGGCTTCCAGGCGGGCATGACATCTGCCTTGGCGGCGGCGGCGGAAGAAGCGCGTCGGGCCGGCCCGAGCGCAGCGACCAGCCGCCCCGCGCAATTCTGGCCGCTCATGCTCGGCCTTCTTGCCCTGGCGCTGGCCGCTGGCGCGGCTGGTTTCGTGCTGCGGGGCCGGCCATCAGCCTCTGGGCAGGCCGCTTTGCCCCCTGATGATCGGCGCGCTGATCGCAACCTTGCGGCAGAGTTGCGTGCGGATTTGCTGACCATCACGGCCAGCCGGGATAAGGCCATGGCGGAATTGGCTGCCTTGCGACAGCGCCATGATGCTGTTTGGGCGGAAGCGGAAGCCGGGCTCCGCGCCGATATCGAACCGCGGCTGGCAAGCCTGACCGCCAGCGCCGCCACCAGCCGCGCGACCCTGCAAGGCATGGAAGACGCGCAGCACAGCACCAGCATGGCGGCCGAAACCATTGCCGCAAGCGCCACACGCGCCCGGGATGAGACCGGCAAGCTGGCCACCACGGCCGAGCAACTGACAGCGACAGTCTTGCGCGTTTCCGAACAAATCCGCGCTTCCGCCGGCATCGCGGCCCAGGCGGTTGAGGATGCCGGGCGCACCGATACCATCGTCCAGGGGCTTTCCGGCGCGGCCGAGAAGATTGGCGATGTGGTGAAGCTGATCAGCGCCATTGCCGGGCAAACCAATCTTCTGGCGCTGAATGCCACCATTGAAGCGGCGCGCGCGGGTGATGCCGGCAAGGGCTTCGCAGTGGTCGCTTCCGAGGTCAAGGCACTCGCCACCCAAACCGCCAAAGCGACCGAGGAAATTTCCCGTCAGGTGCAGGAAATTCGTGGCACCTCCACCGAAGCGGCAGCGGCGATCCAGGGTATCGCGGCCGTGGTGCAGCGGATTGATACCATCGCGGCGGAAGCGGCGCAGGCGATTGAAGAACAAGGCGCCGCGACCCGTGAAATGACGCAGAGCATCGCCGAGGCATCCGCCGGTACCATGGCCATGGCCGATGCGGTTGTCGGTCTGCGCAAAGGGATGGAGGCCGCCACGGCACCCATGGCCGGCTTGGCCCAGCACACGGTGACCATGGCGGCGGCAGGGGAAAGCCTGCAGCGGGATATCACCCAAGTTTTCGATAAGCTCCGCGCCGCCTGAGGGGGACAGCAGGGCCGAAGCTTGTCCAAGGCCAGGGGGCGCGATAGACGAACCCCATGTCGCACAACAGCTTCGGCCATCTTTTCCGTGTCACTACCTGGGGCGAAAGCCATGGTCCGGCCATTGGCTGCGTGGTGGATGGCGCGCCGCCACGGCTTGCCCTTTCGGAAGCCGATATCCAGCCGTTTCTGGACCGCCGCCGCCCCGGCCAATCCAAATTCGTCACGCAACGCCAGGAAGCCGATCAGGTGCGCATCCTGTCTGGCGTGTTTGAAGGCCAGACCACCGGCACGCCCATTTCCCTGCTGATTGAAAACACCGATCAACGCAGCAAGGATTACGGGGAAATCAAGGATCGCTTCCGCCCCGGCCATGCCGATATCGCCTATGAACTGAAATACGGCATTCGCGATTATCGCGGCGGCGGGCGTTCCAGCGCGCGCGAGACCGCAATGCGCGTCGCCGCCGGCGCCATTGCACGCAAGGTGCTGGGCGATGGGGTGCGGATCAGGGGCGCCTTGGTCGCCATGGGCGGCGATGCGGTGGACCGTGCCGCCTTTGATTGGGCGGCGGTGGATGAAAATGATTTTTTCTGCCCGGATCGCGCCGCCGCTGCGCGCTGGGAAGAACAGCTGCTCGCGCTGCGCAAATCCGGCAATTCGGTGGGTGCCGTGATTGAAGTTGTGGCGGAAGGTGTGCCGCCCGGCCTGGGGGCGCCGATCTACGGCAAGCTGGATGCGGATTTGGCCGGCGCCCTAATGAGCATCAATGCCGTCAAAGGCGTGGAGATTGGCGATGGCTTCGCCGCCGCGGCGCTGACCGGCACCGCGAATGCGGATGAAATGCGCATGGGTGCCAATGGCCTGGTGGATTTCCAGGCCAATCATGCCGGCGGCATTCTGGGCGGCATCAGCACGGGCCAGACCATCATTGCCCGCTTCGCGGTGAAGCCCACCAGCTCGATCCTGGAGCCTCGTCTGGCGGTGGATCGCTTCGGGCAGGATGTGGACATCATCACCAAGGGCCGCCACGACCCCTGCGTTGGCATCCGCGCGGTCCCGGTTGGGGAGGCGATGATGGCGCTGGTCCTGGCTGACCATCTGCTGCGTCATCGCGCGCAGAATCCGGATGCGCCGAGCGCGGCGCGCCTGCCGCGCAATTAGAGCATTTTCAAGCCAAGTGGCATCACTTGGCGGCTCGGAAAATGCGACCAAACCAGGGTTTTTCGCAGAGCGCTTTCGCCGCAATCCCGCCATGCGCGCCATGGCGGCGCCTTAAAAGTCCTCAAAATACCTTACGCCTGACGCAAGCGCGCCTTGGCGCTGCGGTCATATCTCCTGGCGCACGGTTCAAACATAGGAGGACAAGATGCGCTACATGACCAAAACCTCTCTTCTCGCCACCGGCCTTGCTTTCGCGCTGACCAGCGCGGCATTCGCGCAGGGCGCGGCAACGACAGCCCCGGCGCCGACCGGCAGCCGCCCCGCCGCGCAGGCCCCGGCCGCTGCCGCCAAGCCCGCCACGCCCGCCGGCCCGGCCCGTGGCCAACAGGCGGCCAACCCCGCCCGCCCCAATAGCCCCGCCGCCCCGGCCGGGAGCGTTACGCGGGTGAACTGAACGCCCAACCCGGAAAAACACCCCTCAGGCGGCCTTCGGGCCGCCTGAACAGCCGCGAAACCCGCCATTTAGGCGGGTTTTTGCGTGATGGCTCCCCAAAGCGCCGCTTAAAGATTGACCTACACCGAATCCCGGACGCACATTCCCCCCAACATGAAAACGCAACGGGGGAGGACCCAGACATGGCAGATGAAGTGATTGCGCTGAAACCCGAAATCGTCGCCAAGGCGCGTGTGACGGAAGCGCAGCGGGCCGCCATGTATGCCGCGGCGGCGAAAGACCCCGACACCTTCTGGCGCGACGAAGCCAAGCGTATTGCCTGGATGAAGGCGCCGACGAAAATCAAGAACACCGATTTCAACGGCAATGTTTCGATCAAGTGGTTTGAGGATGGGGTGCTGAATGCCTCCGTCTCCTGCCTTGATCAGCATTTGGCCAAGCGTGGCGATCAGGTGGCGATCCTGTGGGAAGGCGATGATCCGGCCGCCGATGCCAAGGTGACGTATCGCGAATTGCATGCGCGCGTCTGCAAACTGGCCAATGCCATGCGCAAGCTTGGCGTGAAAAAGGGCGACCGCGTTTGCATCTATCTGCCGATGATTGTGGAAGCGGCGGTTGCCATGCTGGCCTGCGCGCGCGTGGGCGCGGTGCATTCCATTGTCTTTGGCGGGTTTTCACCCGATAGCCTGGCATCGCGCATTCAGGATTCCGAATGCGTGCTGCTGATCACTGCCGATGAAGGCAGGCGTGGCGGGCGGCGCGTGCCGCTGAAGGTGAATGCGGATGAGGCGCTGCTGACCTGCCCATCCATCCAGAATGTGATTGTCGCGCGCAATACCGGCGGCAATGTCGAGATGATGTCCGGCCGCGATCATTGGTGGGATGCCATCACCGCCGGCCAGTCTGAAACCTGTGAGCCCGAGCCGATGGGCGCGGAAGACCCGCTGTTCATCCTTTATACCTCAGGCAGCACGGGCAAGCCGAAGGGCGTATTGCACACCACCGGCGGCTATATGGTTTGGGCTTCCTATACCCATGAAAAAGTCTTCGATTACCGTGAGGGCGAGATCTATTGGTGCACCGCCGATGTCGGCTGGGTGACCGGGCATAGCTATATTGTCTATGGCCCGCTTGCGAATGGCGCGACCACGTTGATGTTTGAAGGCGTGCCAAGCTGGCCGGATTCCGGGCGCTTCTGGCAGGTGGTAGCGAAGCACAAGGTGAATATCTTCTACACCGCGCCCACCGCGATCCGCGCCCTGATGCGCGATGGTGAGGGCCCGGTGAAAAAGCACGACCGTTCAAGCCTGCGCATCCTGGGCAGCGTGGGTGAGCCGATCAATCCCGAAGCCTGGCTTTGGTATTATCGTGTGGTTGGTGATGAGCGTTGCCCGATTGTGGATACCTGGTGGCAGACGGAAACTGGCGGCATTCTGATTTCTCCGCTACCGGGCGCGGTCGCGCAAAAGCCTGGTTCCGCCACGCTGCCCTTGCCGGGTGTGCAGCCCGCGCTGGTGGATGGAGAGGGCAAGCTGCTGGAAGGCGCGACCGAGGGGAACCTCGTGATCCTTGATAGCTGGCCGGGGCAGATGCGCACGGTTTATGGCGACCATGAACG
>JBDKIR010000368.1:0-3281 GCA_039797035.1 Pseudomonadota bacterium
GACGTTGATCTTCTTGTCCATGGTTCTCCACCGTTTGCCGACCGGATCATCGGCCTATTCGCTTCCCGGCCGTTGTGCCCGATGTCTCGCCAATTCAGCGGTGAGAATACGGGCCCGTTCCGGCCTCATGGCACCGATCACCGGTGCCATTTTCCGTTCGCCCATGCGGTCCAGGATCTGCACCACCACAGGCAATTCCAATTCCTCAAAAATCGCAGCGGCTTCACGCGGGCGCATGCTTTCATAAGTACGCACCAGGCCACGCCAGCCGGCTTCTTCCCGTTCGGCACGGGACCGATCCATGCCTTCCAGCCGCTGCTGCAGCTGCGTCAATTCCTCAATCCGCTGGCCCAGCCGGCGCTCGGCCGCAGCCACCACCACCTCACGCGAGACAATGGTCTGTTCCCGGGCTTCCAATTCCGTGCGGCGGGCGCGCAATTGCTCCAGCAAGGCACGTTCGGCCTGGCTGATCGGATTGGGCGCTTCGGCCAAACCCGCTTCCGGGCGTGCCCCCAAACGCTGGAAGCCGCCAGCCGGCCGATCCCTTTCTTCCGCCGGCCCCGATAAGGGGGGGGCAATATCTGCCGCCCTGGCCGGGGCCATGCTGGGTGCGGCAACGCCTTCCCCGCGCAGCAGTGCACGAAGCAAATTTTCTGATTTTATCAGGAACAAACTGCCCATGGCGACAATCGCCAAGGGCAATAGGCGTAGTCTAGGCATCAGCGCGCCCCCTTTCCGGTACCAATGGAAAGGGCACGGAGCAAATCGCGTTCCGCTTGGCTGCGCAGGCCCGCAGCCTCAGGCATGGGTGGGGGTACAGGCTTTGCGGCCAAGGGGGCAGGGGCTTCCGCATTGGCCAGCGGACGCCCAGCCCGCACCAGGCTTTCCAGGCGGTCCGCCAGGGTTTCGGCACGCTCGATCAGGAAGCGCAAATCATCACGCAGCGGTTCCGCCGCCGTGATTTTCTCGCCGATATGGCGCCCGGCCAATTCCGCCGATGCCCGCAGCCGCATCATCGCCGCTTCGGCAGCGGTTGCGGCCTCGGACAATCCTTGGGCGCTGGTCTCCATCGCGGCGCGATCCTTGCGGATTTCCCGCAGGCCGCGTTCCAGGCGCACCGCAAAGGGAATGGCCGCGCCCAGCAGGCCAAGCAGCACCAATTGCATGCCCCATTCAATCCAGGACCAGGACATCATGCGCCCGCCCCCTTCCGGCGTTCGATTTCCCGCCCGATCCTGACCGCAAGGCGCTGGCCGTTCTTGCCCATTTCCCCTTCAAACAAGGGCACTTCACCGCAGCGCAGCCGCACCGGCGAACCCGGCGCCACGCCAAGCGTGATGCGATCCCCCACCTTCAGGTTCAGCACGCTTGAAAGCGGCATGATCTGTTCATCAAGCACCACATCCAGCCCGATTTCCGTGTGGCGCAATTCTTCCGCCAAATGGGTTTCCCAAATGCTATCGCGGCCGAATTTTTCCCCCATGAATTGCTGCAACAGCAATTCACGCACTGGTTCCAGGGTGGCGTAGGGCAACAGGATTTCGAGCTTGCCGCCGCGATCTTCCATATCCACGCGCAGCCGCACCAGCACGCAGGCATTGGATGGCCGGCTGATCACCGCGAAGCGCGGGTTCACTTCAAGCCGTTCAAAGCGAAACGTCACCGGACACAGCGGTTCGAAGGCGGCTGTCAGGTCATCCAGCACCACATTGACCAGGCGCTCCACCAAGGCGCGTTCAATGGTGGTATAGGGCCGCCCTTCAATCCGCATCGCCGCGGTGCCACGCCGGCCACCCAGCAGCACATCCACCACTGAATAGATCAGGGCGGAATCCACCACCGCCAGGCCGAAATTATCCCATTCCTCGGCGCGGGTGACACCGAGCATGGCCGGCAGCGGCACTGAATTCAGGTAATCCCCGAAGCGCAGCGAAACAATGCCATCGATCGAGACATCAACATTGTCCGAGGTGAAATTGCGCAGCGTCGTCGACATCAGCCGCACCAGCCGGTCGAAGACGATTTCCAGCATGGGCAGGCGTTCATAGGAAATCAGCCCAGAGGAAATGATCCGCTGAATGCCGCTTTCTTCTGTCTCCCGCGAAGGCCCGGCACCAAAGCCAAGCAGCGTGTCGATTTCCGCCTGATTGAGCACCCGCGCCGCATCGGCCGCGACGGGGGCGACGGGGGCGGCAGCAGCCTCAGTGCCCGCTTCCTCTTCCAGCGCGGCGCCCCAGGCGGCGGCCAGATCTTCTTCCTCATTCTGGCCGCTCATTGGACCAAAATCTCCAGGAACAGCACGTCATTGACGCGTATCTGCTGGTTTTCCGTCCGCCCTGGCTGGGCCACCGCCACATTGGCCCGGGCCACCAATTCTTCCCGCAGGCGCTGGGTGCCAGCCGAACCGCGCAATTCCTCGGGGCGCATTTCACGCAAATAGGTCTGGAACAGGTCCAGCAAGCGCGGCATGGAAGCCTGCACCAGCGCCCCATCTTCCGGGCGGGCCAGTTCCAGCTTGCTGCGCAATTTGACATAAACGGCCCGCCGGCCGGGCGCGTTCAGGTTGGTGACGATTTCCGGCATATCAAGGAAGGTGGCCACGCGTGGCCCCGGTTCCCGGGTTTCGGCCACGTCATGCGCGCCCATGCCCAAAAGCGGCGGCAGGATGCCGCCGAACCACAGGCCGGCCCCGATCACGGCCAGCAGCACAGGCAGGGCCAGCAGCAGGAGCTTCTTTCGCCCGCCGCCTTTCTGCTCTGCCCCTGCTTCACCAGCCTCAAGTTCCGCCGCCATCCAAGCCTCCTACGAGGATCATTTTGCCACCTTCCGATTAAAGAAGCCTTGCGGCATCGGTTGCCGCCTTGCCTTGGCGCGATCCGGCAAGATCTGCCCGCCTGCGCAATATAATCGCTGGCACACTGATTGCACTAACGCATTTGATGAATTTCAAAAAATAACAGCTCGCCCTGGGCTGTTGGCAAAATGGCGGAGCCAGAATGGATACCCCTGGTTACATATTGCTTTCGCGCCTGTCGCTTCAGGCCCGTGCCACACAGGTGCTGGCGCATAATATCGCCAATGCCGATACGCCGGGTTTCCGCGCCCTGCGGCCGGTTTTCGCGGAAAAGACCATGAATATCCAAGGCGCGGGGGCGCTGCCCGGGGATAAATCCATCTCCCTCCCGCAGGACCGCGCCACCTGGCGGGATATGGAACCGGGCAGCATTCAGACCACGGGCAACCCCCTGGATGTCGCCATCAATGGCGAAGGCTTTTTCATC
>JBDKIR010000369.1:0-2791 GCA_039797035.1 Pseudomonadota bacterium
AAACCGCCTTCAGCGCATGATCCCAGCGCGGTCCCAGAAAGGCGAAGGGTGCCGTCAAGGCGCCGGTGGAAACCCCGGTCACCAATTCAAACTGGGGCCGCGTGCCTTGATCGCTCCAGCCGCATAGAACGCCGGCACCAAAGGCGCCATCTTCACCACCGCCCGAAATCGCCAGCATGGCGCGCTCGGCATCCCGGCGTCGCGGGCCATTGCGGGCGATGACGGCACGCCGTGCTGCCGCCGCTTCAAATTCCGCAACCAGGGCACCGATATCTTTCGGGATCAGAAACCGTTCATTCGGAATGCCAAGAATGGACACATCGCCGGTCAATTGCCGTGGCACAGCGGGGCCACGGCCTGGGGTGGAACAGCCTGATAGGGCAGGGGCCGCCAGCAATGCAGCGCCAAGGCCCATCATTCCCCGCCGGCCAAGATCAGGCCGGCCATCATGGTCACGTTTCATCGGCAACCCATACTCCATCTTTTCGCGCCTTGTGGCGCGACACCCCAAGCAGTCCTGCTGGGGATTTTACTTAGGTTAAGATGCCAAGGCCGATTGATCCAGGGATTTATAGTGAACAATCGAAGTATTCGCCCATTTCAATATTGCCGATGTGCCAGGCAACGCTGGCCCCATGCAGCTTCGGCGCGCCCGGCCATGATGCTTAAGGCCACGGGGCGCCGATTTGGGGGTTCACGCGCCGGGCCGCCTTGGCCGCCCTGCAGCATGGGTCAGTCACCGATCAGGGCAGGTCGAAGCGCACCGCAATGGCGGCGGAAGCAATCACCGCCCGGTCGTGGCCGCCTTCTTCCGGCACATCCAGCCCGCCCTTCACGGCTTTGGCCGTGACCACGCCATAGGGCAGGGATTTCCGCACCGCTTCCAGATCCACCTTGGTTGGCTGCTGCACGCCGATGGTGACTTCCACCTGCATGGTCTTGATGTCCAGCCCCAGGGTGCGAATGAAGGCGAGTGAGGAATGGTGCAAGGCATCCTGCACGGCGCGCAGTGCTGCCTTGGTGTAATCACCACCATGCAGATCGTTGCCGGTGCCCATTTCCAGAATGATACGTTTCAAAGCCATGATGCCCGCCCCTTAGATATCGAGCCGCACAATGGCGCAGCAATTGGCGATAACGGTGGTATTGGTGCCCTCATCATTGGGGATTTCCAGGCCACCTTCCACCACGGTCACGGTGCCGGTGCCATGGGGCAGAATGGCCAAGACTTGGTCCTTATCGACCTGCTCAGGCTTCGGCACGCCGATCAGCACTTCAACCTGCATGGCGTCCACATGCTGGCCAACGGTCTCCCCAATGGAAAGTGAATTATGCCACAGCGCATCGCGTAGCGCGCGCACAGCGGCCTTGGTGTAATCCGTGCCGCGAATATCGGTACCCATACCGATTTCCAGCACCATGCGTTTCAGCGCCATAAAGATATCCCTATGCAACGGCCGGTTCGCGCCAGCCTGTGATCAATCAGACGGGGCCTATGGTCCCGATCAGGCAAAAATCTCACCCAGGCGACGGATGGAATTCAGCACTTTTTCCTGCTCCAGGCCGGGCCATTGCACGCGCATGACAAAATGGTTCACGCCCAGGGTTTCGCGCCAGCGCGCAATTTCCTCCTTCACCGAAACCTTGTCCCCGATGATGAAGCGATCACGCGCCATTTCCTCAAAACTCATGTTCTTGGTGGGGCTTTCCATGCCCCATACCGCGTAGGAACCGTATTTATATTCCAAGGCGGCGCGGCATTCTTCCATGGCGGTGGCATGGCTGGACCCGACATAGCATTCCCGCGCAATGGGGAATTCCGTCACTTCCTTGCCCAGTTCCGCCAAGGTTTCCCGATAGACCTTCACCAAGGGAATGGTCGCGCCCAGCGTGGTTGCATTGGCAATCAACCAGGCGTCACCAATCCGCGCTGCCCGCCGCACCGCCGCTTCCACCAGCCCCGCCACCCACACGGGCGGCCCACCGGGGCGATAGGGTTTCAGGCTGATCCCGTGATCGGTCACGGAATAGAATTTGCCGTGAAAGGTTGTTTTCTCGCCGGTCCAAAGCTGGCGCATCAGCGCGATGCTTTCGCTGAAGCGCGCCGCGCGTTCCTTGATCGGCACGCCAAAGGCTTCGAATTCGCCTTCACGATAGCCAAGCCCAACGCCCAGCACGTAATTGCCTTCACTCAGCACATCGAGTGTCGCGGATTCCTCAGCGATATGCACGGGATTGAGCAGGGGCAATAACAGGATATTGCCACCAATCGTCATGCCCTTCGCTTCCGGCAGCAGATAGGCCATCAGCGGTGTGATCTGCAGCATCTGCAATGGCGATGTCAGGTAATGATGCGGGAACAGCACAGAGGAAAAGCCGACCTGACGCGCCAGCCGCACCTGTTCCACCAATTCCGGGATCCGCGCCGCGACGTTATCGCCCTCGGGAAATTGCGTGTTGATGAACATGCCGAGTTTCATGACATTTCCCCCAAGCGTCCGATCCGCACGCAGTTCGAACCCAAAGCGCCGCGCTTTGGCGCCAGAGCGGGAAGGCTATAAGGCGCTTGCAGTGGCGGCAAGGCTATGGGGCCGCGCGGTGGCGCTAGCTCAGCCACGCCTGCGGCGGCGATAATCTTCCGGGCGTTCGAAAGAACCGATCCAGATGCCAAGCCTGGCAAGGCGCGCCGCCTGTTCTTCAGCCTCATAAGCGCGGCTATAGCGGGTATAGGCCAGCGCCCATCCCTGCCGCGTCATTTCCGCCGCAAGATCCTGCCCTGCCTGATTGATGC
>JBDKIR010000370.1:0-2563 GCA_039797035.1 Pseudomonadota bacterium
GCCCGGTCAGGGGGGTGACCGGGCGCCATTTGTATTTTCCTCTCGGAAGGTCGGGCGAGCCGGCAGGGGAAGCCGGACCGCGACCGCCAGCGCAATCAAGCGCTGACAAGGCAAGTATTTAGAACATTTGCCCGAAAAAGCAAAGACCTAAAGGCAACACGCCTGAGTGAAAGCACAGGCTTTATTCGGCGGCCGCCGCCAATTTCGCCCCGGCATGATGTGCTGCGGCACGACCAAAAGCCTCAAAAATCGCGCGGCTATCCTGGTCCCTTTCCCAATCATATTCGGGGTGCCATTGCACGCCAATCGCGAAGCCGCGCGCCCCTTCAACGCGCACCGCTTCCACCGTGCCATCCGGCGCCCAGGCTTCCGCGACCAGGCGCGGCGCCAGGCGCTGCACCGCCTGGTTGTGCAATGAATTCACCGCCAGCCGGGCCGCCTGGCGGGAAGCCGCAGTCAGCGTCGCGGCCAGCGCGCCTTCGCCATCAATCCGCACCAGATGCGCCTTGCCGGTCCGCACCAGCGCGATTTTCTGATCGGATGGCGTGGAATGGTCCATCCGCCCCGGCAGATCCTGCACGCGTTGATCCAGGCTGCCGCCCAGCGCCACATTCAATTCCTGCATGCCGCGACAAATGGCGAGCAAAGGCACCCCGGCAGCGATCGCAGCACGAATCAAGGGCAGGGTGGTCGCATCACGCTGCTGATCTTCCGGCGTGCCTTCCGCATGCGGCGGCCCATCATAATGCCCTGGCCAAACATTGGACCGGCTGCCGGTCAGGATCAGGCCATTGATATGGGAAAGGTATTCCGCCACCGCATCCTCACCCGCGGCGGGGAGCAGAATGGGGGTGCCACCCACAGGGCCGCGCACCACGCGCACATAGCTATCGGATGCGGCATGATTGGGCGTGCCCAGGGCGCCGAAGGGTTTGATGCAGCAGGAAATGCCAATCAATGGTCTCATGGGCCGCTACACTTCCGCGACACCATGGCGGGATCAAGGCGATTCGCTTGAGTCACGCGGTTTTTTTCTCCATTTGGGGCATTTAGGGGGCATAACCTTCCACCAGCACGGCCTCACTCTCGGTGCTGGCCAGCCGCAGCTTGAGCAAAGGCGCGTATTCCGGGCTGGTGTAGAAGGTGCGGGCGGCCTCCAGGCTCGGGAATTCCAGCACCACAACGCGGTTGAACCCGGCCGCGTTTTCCACGCGTTCCATCGCCCCGCCGCGCACCAGATAGCGCCCGCCATATTGCGCAATCACGGCCGGGACCCCGGCGCGGTAGCGTTCAAAGCCCTCAGGATCGGTGACCTTGATATTGGCGATCAGATAGCCGGGCATGGCATGTCCTTCCGATTACGTCAGCGGCGGCGCGATCCAGCGTTGGAAGCCCGGCCTTTCGCCAAGCTTGGCATACCAGCGCGCCAGGGTTGGGAATTCCGGCATGCCAGGCAGGCGCACTTCCGGGCCGAACCAGCGCCGCGCGTAACAGCCGAGCACAATATCGGCGATGGTCATGGTCTTCCCATCCAGATACGGCCCGCCATGGCGCGCAATCCAACTATCCAGGATCGCCCAGCATTCACCGGCGGCCTTCGCCGCGCCTTCAATCTGCGCCATGTCGCGCTTTTCGGGCGGCGTGCGCACCAAGCCCCAGAACAGGTTGCGCTCAGCGGGGCCGAGGGTGGAAAGCTGCCAATCCATCCAGCGATCGGCCGAAGCGCGCGCCGCCGGGTCTGCCGGGTAAAGCGGGCTTTGGTATTTCATCGCCAGATACCGCAGCACGCTATTCGATTCCCACAGCACGAAATCGCCATCTTCCAAGGTTGGCACACGGCCATTGGGGTTCATGGCGCGGTAATCCGCATCATTCACCCGGCCATATTCCATGCCGGCATCCACACGATCATATGGTTGCCCGATCTCATCGAGCATCCACAGCACCTTCTTCACATTAATCGAATTGGTGCGGCCCCAAAGCTTCAACATCTCAACGCCTTTTCGCTTCAATCGCGTCCCAGATGGCGCGTTCCAGATATACCCCATCAAAGCGCGCCAATTCCTGCAAGCCGGTTGGGCTGGTCACGTTGATTTCAGTCAGGTAGCCACCAATCACGTCAATGCCGACAAAGATCAGGCCGCGTGCCTTCAATTCAGGCCCGATGCGCGCGCAAATCTCGCGCTCACGCTCGGTCAGCTTGGTCGGTTCCGGCCGGCCACCGACATGCATATTGGACCGCGCCTCACCGGCTGCCGGCACGCGATTAATGCCGCCCATGGCCACACCATCCACCAGGATGATGCGCTTATCGCCTTCCCTGACGGCGGGCAGGTATTTCTGGATCATCAGCGGTTCGCGGGAACGTTCGGTGAAAAGCTCCACCAACGCATTCATATTTGGATCATCCGGGCGGAGGTGAAACACGCCCGCGCCCCCATTGCCGAATAACGGCTTGATGATGATATCGCCATGTTCCGCTCGGAAATCCGCGATCCGGCGCCGATCCGCTGTCACCAGCGTGGTTGGCATCAAATCCGGGAAATGCGTGACAAACAGCTTT
>JBDKIR010000371.1:0-8277 GCA_039797035.1 Pseudomonadota bacterium
ATGCGCCATGCGTTCAAAGCCATTCATGCTGCCAAGCCCGGGCAGGGAGGCGAGCACGATGGAGCGTTTCGCGGCATTGGCGGCGTAATCGCCGATGCGTTCCAGATCATTCGAAACCTTCATGCAGGCGATGATCAGCCGCAGATCCGCGGCCATAGGCTGCCGCAGCGCCAAAAGCCGCACGCAGAAGGCTTCCACCTCTCGTTCCAGCTGATCGATCTGGACGTCACGCTGCACAACCTCTCCCGCGAGGTCACTGTCACGGCGGACCAGTGCGCGGGCCGCATCGGCCACTTGGCGTTCAACCAAACCGCCCATGCGCGCGATCATGTCGCGAAGCTTGCGCAAATCCTCGTCATAGCTGCGGACGATATGTTCTGTTGGCATGTCAATGGCTCCTGCCTGGTTCAGCCAAACCGGCCGGTGATGTATTCTTGGGTTTTCGCATGCTTGGGCGCGGTGAAAAGCTGCGCCGCCGGCGCCACCTCGATCAATTCACCCAAATAGAAAAACGCCACCTGATCGGCACAGCGCGCCGCCTGCTGCATGTTATGCGTGACAATGGCAATGGTGAAATCGCGCTTCAATTCATCGATGAGCTCTTCGATTTTCAAGGTGCTGATCGGATCAAGCGCTGAGGTCGGTTCATCAAACAGGATGACTTCAGGGCGCACCGCGATGGTACGTGCAATACAAAGCC
The DNA here is from genome assembly GCA_039797035.1 of Pseudomonadota bacterium. Classification (GTDB taxonomy): domain Bacteria; phylum Pseudomonadota; class Alphaproteobacteria; order Acetobacterales; family Acetobacteraceae; genus Neoroseomonas. The sequence goes on from JBDKIR010000371.1 coordinate 701, forward strand.
GCTGCTGCTGGCCACCTGACAGGCCAAGGGCGGATTTGTCCAGCCGATCCTTCACTTCATTCCAAAGCGCAGCGCGGGTCAGCGCCCATTCAACGCGTTCCCCCATTTCCGCTTTGGAGAGTTTTTCATGCAGTTTGATGCCGAAGGCGATATTGTCATAAATCGTCATCGGAAAGGGCGTGGGTTTCTGAAATACCATGCCGATCTTGGCGCGCAGCGCGTTCAAATCGACCGTATCGGAGATGATATTCTCCCCATCCAACAGCACTTCGCCGGTGGCGCGTTGACCCGGGTAAAGGCTGTACATGCGGTTCAAAACGCGCAGCAGGGTTGATTTGCCGCAGCCCGAAGGCCCGATCATGCCCGTCACCTGCCGGTCCGGCAGGTTGAGGTTGATCCCCTTCAGGGCGCGATGATCGCCATAGAAGAAATCCAATTCCTTGATGGCGATGCGTGCATCGTTCAGCGCTGCGTCAGACCGTGCCTGCATGCCGCCGAAGCTTGTTGCGGCGGCCGGCTTGGCTTTTGCTTCCCGTATCGTGGTCATGGGATATCCTTGGGTTAGCCGCGTTGACGCAGCAGGCTGCGGGCGAGGATATTGAGGCTCAGCACGCCAAGTGTGATCAGCAGCGCGCCCGCCCAGGCCAATGCGATCCAGTCTTCAAAGGGTGAGCCCGCGAAGGAATAGATGGTGACCGGCAGGCTCGCCATCGGTTTGGTCAAATCTGTCGACCAGGTATTGTTGCCGAGTGATGTAAACAGCAAAGGTGCCGTTTCACCCGCAACCCGCGCAATGGCGAGCAAGACGCCGGTGATGATGCCCGAAAGGGCAGAGCGCCAGCAGATGAAAACAATCATTTTCCATTTCGGCGCACCAAGCCCCATCACCGCTTCGCGTAAGGTATTGGGAATGAGTTGCAGCATATCCTCGGTGGTGCGCACCACGATCGGGATGACGATAATCGCAAGTGCCGCAACCCCGGCCCAGCCGGAAAACCCGCCAAAGGGCAGCACAAGGATCTGATAGACAAAAAGCCCAATCAGGATGGATGGCGCGGAAAGCAGAATATCGCAGACAAAGCGCACCGCATTGCCGAGCCAGGAATTGCGGCCGTATTCCGCCAGATAGGTGCCAACCAGCATCCCGATCGGCGTCCCGATTGCGGTGCCCAGCAAGGACTGGATCAGGCTGCCGATAATGGCATTCAGCAAGCCGCCATTGGAACCCGGCGCGGCCGTGACTTCGGTGAAGACACGCAGGCTCATTGCCTCAAACCCGCGGTAGAACAGTGTCGCCAGAATGGACGCCAATAGGATAAGGCCCAGCAGCGTGGCGGCGACACAAAGGCTACGAATGATGAAATCCACCCGGCTGCGCCGCCGCCCCAGCGCGGCAGCAATCGCCAAATCCTTGCGTGGGCTGGTGGCGGCTATGGGGGTAACTGACACGGACATGGTTCAGCCCTTCAACCGCGACCGCAGCAGATAGCGCGATGTTGCCAGGACAATGAAAGACAACAGGAACAGAATGAAGCCGAGCGCCAGAAGTGCGGAAAGCTTCAAGCTGCCGATTTCGCTTTCGCCAAACTCCAGCGCAACGAGTGAGGCAATGGTATTGCCCGGCCCAAAAAGCGAAGTGGAAATACGGTTGGCATTCCCGATCACAAAAGTCACCGCCATGGTTTCACCGAGCGCACGCCCAAGGCCGAGCATGATGCCACCCACCACGGAAGCCCGTGTATAGGGAATGACAACGCCCTTCATCACCTCCCAGGTGGTGGCGCCGAGCCCATAGGCACTTTCCTTGAATACTGGCGGTACTTGTTGAAAGACATCGCGCATGGTGGCGGCGATGAAGGGCAGGATCATGATGGCCAGAATGAAGGCGGCGGTGAAAAGCCCGGTACCGAAGGGCGCGCCCTGAAACAGAAAGCCAATCAAAGGCCATTCGCCAAGCGTGTCGATGATGAATGGCTGGAGATATTGCGCAAAGGCAGGCGCAATGACGAAAAACCCCCACATGCCATAAATGATGGATGGCACGGCGGCGAGCAATTCAACTGCAGTCCCGATCGGCCGCCGCGCCCAGGGCGGTGCCAATTCGGTCAGGAAAAACGCCACGCCAAACGCCAGGGGTACCGCCAGGATGATGGCCAGCACGGCGGTGACGATGGTGCCATAAATGGAAACACCGGCGCCAAAAACTTCCTGCACCGGGTCCCAATCTGTTGAGGTCAGAAAGGCAAGACCAAAGGCCTGGAAGGCCGGCAGACCGGCGATGAATAACTCAACGATCAGCGCGCCCAGAAGGATCAGCACCAGTAGCCCAGCCGCCTGGCAGGCGAAGGCAAAGAGCCTATCCCCGAGATTCGCTGACCGGGGGGGTGGCCTGGAAGGGCTGGTCGGGGGGGCGGAAGCTGAAGCCAAAAATCACCCGTGAAGTTGCAAGGTCAAAAGGGGGCACCGGTCTGCCAGAGGCGACCGATGCCAGGCGATATCAGGCCCCGAAGCTTTGGCGCCAAGCGGCCCGGACCGCGTTATGCACCGTTTCGGGCAAGGGGATATATTCAAGATCCTGCGCCATTTGTCCCCCATGGGCGAAGCACCAGTCAAAGAAACGCCGCACGCTGGCGCTACGGGCAGCATCGGTTGGATTGGTCGGCAGCAGGATGAAGGTGGGGGCCACAATCGGCCAGGACTCAGGGCCAGCCTGATCAATCACATTCGCGGCAAAGCCAGGCACGGACCAATCGGCGGCGGCAGCAGCGGCCGTGAAGCTTTTATGGTCCGGCTTCACGAAATTGCCAGCCTTGTTCTGGATTTGCGTGGTCACCAGCTTATTGGTGATGGCATAGGCGTTTTCAACATAGCCAATGGCGCCGCGCACATTACGTACGGTGCCCGCCACACCTTCATTGCCGCGTGCGCCAGTGCCGGCGGGGAAGCGCACCGAGGTACCAACGCCCACCTTGTCCTTCCATTCCTGGGATACCGCTGCCAGGTAGGACACCCACACAAAGGTCGTGCCCGAACCATCCGCGCGATAGGCCGGCGCAATGGCCAGATTGGGCAGGGGAAGTCCCGGATTGATTTGCGTAATGCGCGCATCATTCCAGCGTGTGATCTTGCCGAGGTAGATATCCGCCAGGATCGGGCCGGTCAGGCGCAGCTGATCATTCGTAATGCCCGGAATATTCACAATCGCGACCAGCGAACCCATCACGGTCGGGAATTGCAGCAGATTGCCATCGGTCAATTGCTGGGCAGTGAGTGGCGCATCGGTGGCACCGAAATCCACGGTGCGGTTGCGGATCTGGTTGATGCCAGCGCCCGAGCCCACGGATTGGTAATTCACCTGAATGCCCGCGGCGGCGCGCGCCGCTTCGGCCCATTTCTGATAGATCGGGTTCGGGAAAGTCGCCCCCGCACCTGTGATCTGCGCCGCCTGGGCCTGGGCACCAAGGGCGGGAAGCGTCAGGGCGGCGCTGGCGCCGAGAAGGAAGGATCGCCTATCCACAGAAAAGCTCCGTCAGCTGGAACGACGCCGCCCCCAGATTGGGCGGCGCCCCGCTTTTAGAAACCCCCTGCGACGCTTGGATTGCAGTTCGATGAAGGTTTTGTGACAAGCACCCGGACAAGTCCGGGCTTTGTCGAAGCCTTACCGATACCAGCCGGGGCGTCTTTTGGCCTGGAAGGCGGCCAGGCCTTCCCGCCCTTCCGGCGCGGCGCGCTGCATCCAGCCCTCATGCGCCAATAGCGCCATTTGGCGCGCCGAAAGCGCCAGCCCATTGGCCTCCAGGAAGGATGTCTTGGTGACCGCAATGGCGGTGGGGGCGGAAAGCATCATCTGGTCAATGATATGCGCCAGCCGCGCTTCAATGGCGTCTGCCGCCACAACCTCATGCACCAGGCCGATGCGTAGCGCCTCGGCAGCGTCAAAACGCTCCCCGGTGATGGCGTAGCGGCGGGTTTGCCTGAGGCCCAAAGCATCCACCATATGCGTGCTGATCGGCGTGGGGGCGACGCCGACGCGTACTTCCGTGATGCCGAATTGTGCCGCCGGGGTGGCCAGCGCCACATCGACGCAGCAGGTAATGCCGACGCCACCGCCAAAACAGGCCCCTTGGATGACCGCGAAGGTAGGCTTCGGGAATTCATTCAGCTTCTGCATGGCTTCCGTGGTGGCGAGGGATGCCGCGAAGGCGGGCTCGGGCGGATAGGCCGCGACCTCGGCCAGCCAATCAATATCCGCCCCGGCCTGGAAATGCGCCCCGGCACCGCGGATCACCAAACCCCTGATGGCCTTATCGCCACGGAGCTGATCCAGCCCGGCAATCAACCCCTCCAGCATGGCGGCATTATAGGCATTGCCCTTATGCGGGCGATTGAGCGTGGCGGTCGCGATGCCGCGCGCGTCAATGGCAAGCAAAACGGGTTTTTCGGCTTCGGTCATGGCTGTGTTTCCTTTGGCTGGCGCCATTCTCCCCCGATGCGGGCCCTGGCGCCAGACCCGCGCAGAAGCGCCAGCATATTTCCCGGCGATTAGGCGAGCTTGGCGCCCCGCATGCGCAACCACGCCACATGGCTGCCATCCGCACGCCATGCGATCACGTCATAAACCTCTGCCTCATGGCCGGGGATTTCCATGCCCGGCGTTCCAATCGGCATGGCTGGCACAGCAAGACCCACCACACCCGGCGGGGTTTCAGCCAAGGCGCGGCGGATCGCCAATGCGGGCACATGCCCTTCGATTTTGAGCCAACCCGCAATCCGTGCCGCGTGGCAGGACAACAAATCTGATGGCGTACCCAGCATCCGCCGGATGGGTGTAACGGATGGCACAATGCGATCGGTCACGGCGAAGCCTTCATCCCGCAGATGCGCCACCCAACCGGCGCAGCATCCGCAATTGGGGTCGCGCCAAACCTCAGCGCTTTCACGGCTTTGCGTGACCGCCGGGCTGGCAAGCATGGCAAGGCTTGCAATCGTCAAGACGCGTCGTGACAGCATGGCCGGGCCCTTTCTTCAGCTTTGCACACGATGGCCGTAATCCACCGGATGGACCGATACCATCTCAGCCGCCGCATAAAAGGCCAGTGCGACCAACAGCATTTCAAGCCGAATTGATGCAGCAAGGCCGGCCGCAGCACCGGCATCGCCCCGCGCGAGCGCCGGCGTATGGCGCTGGCGGTTCAATAACGCGAGGCTAAGAGCGGCGAGCACCGCCAAGACCTTCCATGCCAAGGCCCAGCCATGCCAGGCATCAAAAATGCGATCCATGCGCAGTGTCAGGTACCAGCTCAACATAACGCCACTGGCGATCATGGTGCCGACCGCCCAAATGGCCGCCTTGCTCCAATCTTGGATCAGGTTTGCGGCACTGGCGCCATCACGGCGATGAGCAACCCAAAGCAAGGGCGGCAGTGACCCAACCCAAAAGGCAACGACTGTGAGATGCACCACAACAAGCGCGGCGATTTCCTGACGAGGTGCAAACAACATTGAATGCCCCATCGCCGCATAGGAAGCGACAACAAGCAAGGCACCAATCGCCGTAATGGCTGACCCAATGCGCCAAGTCGTGGTTGCTGCCATCAGCAATAGAAGCCCAGCAGCGCGCAGCCAGAACGCATCACCAATGCGCGACCGCATGACGGCAGCCCAGACATCGGCGTCGAACATACTCGCACCGGCAGTCAACACCAGTACACGCAGCGCGAGCGCCAGTACCGACAACAGCAAGCCCGCCACAATAGTATTGCGCAAAACGCGCCGGAGCTTTGCTGCTTCCCCCGGTTCCAGCCGATGCCCGAAACCAATGGCGAAAAGGCCAAGTCCGGCGGCGCCGATGGTGGTGATGTAATAAAGCGCCCTGATGATGACGGTGATGCCATCCAACAGGGATGCGTCAGGCTGTAGATATTCCAGGATCATGGGCGTTTTGGTGCCTCTATCCGAAAGGGAATGACGCTGCCTGCGGGGTGCCCATCGGCGGAGATGATGCGCCATTCCGCGCGATAGGCACCGGGCGGGAGCGGCGGCAGGGCAATGATTTCCGTGGTTGCGCTGCGGATGGCACGGCGCGGCAGCGAAACTTCCTCACCACCCTCCCGATAAAGCCTGAGCGCTGTGAGCTGCACGCGTTCGTTGAAATGCAATTCGATCTGTTCAGGCGCCTGCATCAGGACCGCACCGGCCGCTGGCACTGATCGCCGCAATTCCGAATGGGCGGCGGCGGGCAGGCTGGGCAAAAGCAGTGGCAGCAACAGCAAGGCCCGGCGCTGTGCGGCATGCAACCTATTGGTCAAAGCGAGTGCCATTGAATCTTGATTTGCCTTCCAAACGCTACCGCCAATCTATGGAGCTTCCCCCCGTGGCAAGGTCAATACCGGCGCCTGCCCATCTGCGCGCCCTGCGCAAGCGGATTTGATCCTGACCGGCCAAATGAGGCGACTCATGGCTGACTATTTTCCTGAGACTCGCCGCTGCCCATCTCCATTATGGCCCGATGCAGGCTCCATTGGCGGGCGACGCGAAACCGGGTCAGTCTATAAGTCTTGCAGCCTCAGGCGCGGAGATCAGCCATGCCCGCTTCCCGTCCCACACTCAGCGGCCCGCGCCATGCGATTTCGGCGGGGCATTATCTGGCGGCTTCCGCCGGTTATGCTGTGCTGGAAGGGGGCGGCAATGCGGTGGATGCGGGCTGCGCGGCCGGGATCGCGCTTGGGGTGCTGCTGCCGGATTTGGTGAATGTGGCGGGGGTTGCGCCCATCATGATCCGCCTGGCCAATGGCCAAGTGGAAACCATTGCGGGGCTGGGCCATTGGCCGGCTTCCCTGCCCCCCGATATCTTCATGCGCGAACATGGCGGGAAGATCCCGCAAGGGGTGCGCCGCACCGTGGTGCCCGCCGCGCCGGATGCCTGGATCACGGCCTTGGAACGCCATGGCACCATGGGTTTTGGCGATGTGGCGCAATACGCCATTCGCTACGCGGCGGAAGGCTTCGCGGTTTATCCATTATTGGCGGAAAGTGTTTCGGCCCATGTGGCGGAATATGCGCGCTGGCCATCCAATGCGGCGATTTTCCTGCCCGGCGGCGCACCGCCGAAAATCGGTGAGCGCTTTGTGCAAAGCGATCTGGCGCAGAGCCTGACGTATATGGTGGAGGAAGAAAAACGCGCCGCTGCCAAGGGCAGGCTCGCGGGTTTGGCGGCAGCGCATGCGGCGTTTTATCGCGGTGATATCGCGCGGGAGATCGTGGCGTTTCAGCGCCGCGAAGGCGGCTTTCTTTCCATGGAAGATCTGGCGGTATTTCGTTCTCGTTTGGAACCCGCCATTACGCGCCGCTGGCGTGGGCATGAGGTGATTACCTGCGGCCCCTGGTGCCAGGGTCCGGCGCTTTTGGAAGCGCTGCTATTGATGGAACGCGCCGGGCTGGATGGGTTGGAACACAACTCAGCCGAATATCTGCATCTGTTCACCGAATGCGTGAAAGCGGCGATGGCGGACCGCGAATATCATTTCGGTGATCCGGCCTTCATTGATGTGCCGCTGGATCAGCTATTATCCGACGCG
>JBDKIR010000372.1:0-2785 GCA_039797035.1 Pseudomonadota bacterium
GTGCTTGGGCGCGCCGAAAAGGTCGCGCTTCGGCGCGACTTCGACGATCTTACCCAAATACATCACCGCGACCCGATGGGTCATATGCTCCACAATCGCCAAATCATGGCTGATGAAGAGCATGGCCAAGCCCAATTCCTTCTGCAGATCCTGCAAAAGATTAACAATCTGCGCCTTGACCGAAACGTCCAGGGCCGAAACCGCCTCATCGCAGATGATCAGATCGGGCTCGGCCGCCAGCGCCCGGGCAATACCGATGCGTTGGCGCTGACCGCCGGAGAATTCATGCGGCCAGCGGTTCACCGCATCACGTGGCAGGCGCACACGATCCATCAAATCGCCGACGCGCTTTTCAAGATCCGCGCTATCCTTGGCCAAACCGAAATTGCGAATGGGTTCGGCCAGAATATCGCGCACCCGCATCCGGGGATTGAGGGAGGAGAACGGGTCCTGAAACACGACCTGCATGCGCCGGCGCATCGGGCGCAGCGTAGCCGCAGGCATATCGTCAATACGCGTCCCGTCGAGGGTTACCTGACCACCGGTAATGTCAAACAGGCGGAGGATCGCCTTCCCGACTGTGGATTTACCGCAGCCGGATTCACCTACCAGGGAAAGCGTTTCGCCCTTGTTGATCGCGAAGGAGATCCCATCCACCGCATAGACATGGCCGGTCACGCCGCCAAAAAAGCCCCCGCGGATGGGGAAGTGTTTCTTGAGGTCATTGACCTCGAGCAGAGGCGTGCTCATGCCGCGGCGACCTCCTTCAACGCATAATGACAGGCAACAACATGCCCAGCGGCCTTTTCCTCAAGCCCCGGCGCCACTTTGCGACAGAGATCCGTCGCATACGCGCAGCGGCTGGCAAAGACGCAGCCTTCAAGCTTCTGTTTCAAACTTGGCACCAAACCGGGGATTTCCTGCAAGCGGGTTTCGACCCCGGTCAGCGAGGAACCGAGCTTCGGCACGGAGCCCAATAATCCCTGTGTGTAGGGATGGCGTGGGGTACGGAACAGCGGCCCAACCTTGGCTTCTTCCACCTTGCGCCCGGCATACATGACGACAACGCGTTCAGCGACTTCCGCCACCACGCCAAGGTCATGCGTGATCAGCACAATCGCCGCACCAACGCGATGCTTCAGATCACGCATCAGGTCGAGGATCTGCGCCTGAATGGTCACATCCAGCGCCGTAGTCGGTTCATCGGCGATCAGCAGCTTCGGGTTGCAAGCAAGTGCGATCGCAATCATCACGCGCTGACGCATGCCGCCTGAGAGCTGGTGCGGGTATTCCTTCACGCGGCGTTCCGGTTCAGGAATGCCGACGAGCTTCAGCATTTCAACCGCACGGTCTTCCGCCTGCTGCGCCGACATCCCCTGGTGAAGGCGCAGAGTCTCGCCAATCTGGCGGCCCACCGTCAGCACCGGGTTCAGCGACGTCATCGGTTCTTGGAAGATCATGCTGATCTCATTGCCGCGAATGTCGCGCATTTCGGCTTCCGAGAGATCGAGCAGGTTCTTGCCATTGAAACGGATGGCACCGGCGAGCTTGCCAGGCGGTTCCGGGATCAGGCGCAGGATGGACATGGCGGTGACGGATTTGCCGCAACCGCTTTCGCCCACAACGGCCAAGGTCTCCCCGGCCTCAACGTGGAAGGAAACGCCATCCACCGCCCGATTAATGCCATCGGGCGTGCGGAAATGGGTTTGCAGATTATCAATTTCGAGAATCGCCATGGGTCAGAGCCTCTTTGCCATGCGCGGGTCAAGGGCATCGCGAAGACCATCGCCAAGCAGGTTCACCGCCAGCACGGTGATGGACAGGAAAATAGCCGGGAAGAACACGATATAGGGCTTCACCTGCCACAGGGCGCGGCCTTCAGCCATGATATTACCCCAGGAAGGAATGATCGGCGGCGTCCCCGCACCAATGAAGGACAGGATGCTTTCCACGATCATTGCCGAGGCGCAGATATAGGTCGCCTGCACGGTGATGGGCGCCAGCGTATTTGGCAGAATATGCCGCCAGATGATTACCGGCGTGCGTGTGCCCGCTGCCACCGCCGCATCCACATAGGGCTGTTCACGAAGCGAAAGCACCACGCCGCGCACAAGGCGCGAGACACGCGGGATTTCCGCAATGGTGATGGCGATGATCACATTCTGCACCGAACCACGCGTCAACGCCATCAGCGCAATCGCAAGCAGGATCGGCGGGATGGACATCATGCCATCCATCACGCGCATGATGATGCTATCGGCCCAGCGCACAAAGCCGGAAATCATGCCGATGGTCAGGCCGATAATCGAAGCCAGTACAGCGACAGAAAACCCAACCAGCAGCGATACCCGTGCGCCATAAAGCACGCGCGAATAGATATCGCGGCCCAACATATCCGTACCAAACCAGTACAAGGCAGAGGGTTCACGCGTACGCCGCGCGGGTGCCAAGGCCGTTGGATCAGTGGTGAAGAGGAAGGGGGCGAAAATCGCGATCAGGACCATAAGCAGCACCAAGGCGCCACCAATGGCAATTGCCGGATTACGCCGCATGAAGCCGAAGAAACCTTTGCGCGGCTTCACCGGCGGCATGATGTCAGGCAGGGTTGGTGCCACAGCCACATTGGCCGCAGTAATCCCCTTGGGGTCGAGGATGGAAGCGGACATCAGTATCTGATCCTCGGGTCCAGAATGGTGTAGAGCACGTCAATCATCAAATTGACCAGCACATAAACGAAGGAAAACAGCAGCACGACGCCCTGGATCACCGGGTAGTCGCGCCGCAG
>JBDKIR010000373.1:0-3374 GCA_039797035.1 Pseudomonadota bacterium
GCTGTTGCTGCTCCCGGCGACCATTGCGGGCTTCTCGGCCTCCATGGAAGATGGCTGGCTGCAGACGATCACGACCATGCTGGCCCATGGGCGGCCGCTTTATATGGTCATGTACATGGCGATGATCGTGTTTTTTGCGTTCTTCTACACGGCGGTCGTGTTCAATCCGGCCGAAACCGCGGATAATCTGAAGAAATATGGTGGCTTTGTGCCTGGCATTCGCCCGGGCCAGAATACTGCAGACTATCTCGACCGTGTCCTGACCCGCCTGACGGTTCTGGGGGCGGCCTATCTGTGCATTGTGTGTCTCATTCCGGAAATTCTCATCAGCCAATATGGCGTGCCGTTCTATTTCGGCGGTACATCGCTCTTGATTATCGTGTCCGTCACCATGGATACGGTGGCGCAGGTGCAATCGCATCTTTTCGCGCACCAGTATGAAGGGCTTATCAAGAAAGCCAGACTTGGCGGGCGCGGCCAGCCGCGCGGGCGCTGACAGGCGGAGGAATCGGATGAACCTTATCCTTTTGGGCCCGCCTGGCGCGGGCAAAGGCACTCAGGCGAAAATGCTTGAGGATAAGTACGGCATCGCCCAGATCTCCACGGGCGACATGCTGCGCGCCGAGGTGAAATCCGGCAGCGAAATTGGCCTGAAGGCGAAAGCCATCATGGAGCGGGGCGAATTGGTGCCGGATGGCGTCATCACCGCCATGCTGCAGGCCCGGGTGGCGCGGCCTGATTGCGCCAAGGGATTCATTCTGGATGGTTTCCCGCGCACGGCGCCGCAAGCGGCTGCGCTGGATACCATGCTGAAGGAAAGCGGCCTGAAGCTTGATCACGTGATTGAGCTCCGGGTGGATGATGCGGCCCTGGTGGAACGCATCTCTGGCCGCTTCAGCTGCGCCAAATGCGGCGTTGGCTATCATGATCGTTTCAAGCAGCCGGCCAAGGCCGGGGTTTGTGACAGCTGCGGCGGGACCGAATTTTCCCGTCGGGCGGATGACAAGGCGGAAACCGTGGCAGCACGGCTGGAAGCCTATCATCGCCAGACTGCGCCCTTGCTGCCGTATTACGCGGCACAGGGCAAACTGAAAGCCGTTGATGGTATGGCTTCCATGTCGGAAGTCGCACGCCAGATCGGCGAAATTTTGTCAGGAAAGGCTTGACGGCAAAGGTTGCCGGGGCTAATCCCCCTGCTCCCGCGGCAAGGGGCAACTCCGGCCGCTCTTTGTCGTTGCAACAACATTCGGAACACCCCGCCGGCAGGGCCCTTTGGGCTACCGCGGCGGTATCAGGGGCCTGAGCCCCAGGAGAGGCACTGTGGCGCGCATCGCCGGCGTGAATATTCCGACCAATAAGCGGGTTTTGATCTCGCTTCGCTATATCTATGGCATTGGCCCGCAGAACGCGAAGGTCATCTGCGAGCAGCTGAGCATTCCGGCCGAACGCCGGGTGAATCAGCTGACCGATGATGAGGTGATGCGCATCCGCGAATTGATCGACCGTGACTATCGCGTGGAAGGCGATTTGCGGCGCGAGCAAGCCATGAACATCAAGCGCTTGATGGATCTGGGCTGCTACCGCGGCCTGCGCCATCGCAAGGGCCTGCCCGTGCGTGGTCAGCGTACCCACACCAATGCGCGTACCCGTAAGGGCAAGGCGGTCGCGATCGCCGGCAAGAAGAAGGTGACGAAGTAAGATGGCTCGTGAACCCCGCGCCGGCGCCCGTGGCCCGGTGAAGCGCAAGGAACGGAAGAACATTTCCTCGGGCGTCGCCCATGTTCTGTCCACCTTTAACAATACCATCGTGACCATTACCGATGCGCAGGGCAATGCGATTGCCTGGTCTTCGGCTGGGGCGCAGGGTTTCAAAGGTAGCCGCAAATCCACCCCCTATGCGGCGCAGGTCGCGGCGGAAGATGCCGGGCGCAAGGCGCGTGAGCATGGGATGGAAGTGCTGGATATCATGGTGAGCGGCCCCGGTTCGGGTCGCGAATCCGCGTTGCGCGCGCTGCAGGCGGTTGGCTTCCATGTTACCGCCATCCGCGATGTGACGCCCATTCCCCATAACGGTTGCCGGCCGCGGAAGCGTCGCCGCGTCTGAGACGCGGCTTGAAGCCCCCGCCCGCCGCAGACCGACAGGAGAGACATGAACGTGCTTGACCGCAACTGGCGTTCGCTGATTGAGACGCAGAAGCATATCGAGCCGACCATCAACCCGCTGCGCAGCGCCACCTTGGTGCTGGAGCCGCTGGAGCGTGGCTTCGGCATGACGCTTGGCAATGCGCTGCGTCGCGTGCTGCTTTCCTCGCTGCTTGGCGCCGCCGTGAAGGCTATCCGTATCGACGGCGTGCTGCATGAATTCAGCAGCATCCCCGGCGTGCGTGAAGACGTCACTGATATCGTCCTGAACGTGAAGCAGCTTGCGCTTCGCTACCAGGGTGAAGGCGAAAAGCGCTTGGCGCTGGTGGCCACTGGCCCCGGTGAAGTCACGGCGGGGCAGATCCAGACCTCGGGCGATTTCGATATCGCCCGAGGTCTGGATCTGGTGATCTGCACGCTCGATGATGGCGCCCGGCTTTCGATGGAATTGCTGATCGACACTGGCAAGGGTTATGTGCCGGCGGCCGATAACCGTCCGGAAGATGCGCCCATCGGTCTGATCCCCGTGGATGCGATCTATTCCCCGGTGCGCCGCGTGGCGTATCGCGTGGAACCGACCCGCGTCGGCCAGCGGACGGATTATGACAAGCTGATCCTGTCGGTGGAAACCGATGGCACGCTCTCCCCCGAAGATGCGGTGGGTGTGGCAGCGCGGATTCTGCAGGAACAGCTGCAAATCCTGATCAACTTCGATGAACCGCGCCCTGAACTCGCTGCGGAATTGCAGGATGATCTGCCGTTCAATCGCAACCTGCTGCGCAAGGTGGATGAGCTTGAGCTTTCCGTCCGCAGCGCGAATTGCCTGAAGAACGACAATATCGTCTATATCGGCGACCTGGTGCAGAAGACCGAACAGGAAATGCTGCGCACGCCGAATTTCGGCCGCAAGTCGCTGAACGAAATCAAGGAAGTCCTCGCGAATATGGGGCTCAGCCTCGGCATGCCGGTGCCGGAATGGCCGCCTGAAAATATCGAGGATTTGGCGAAAAGGGCAGATGAACCGTTCTGAGCGGTTCGTTCTGAAGGATAAGAAAGATGCGTCACGGATTGTCTGGGCGGAAGCTCAATATCACCTCTAGCCACCGGGCTGCGATGTTCCGGAATATGGCAACGTCGCTGCTGAAGCATGAGCAGATCACGACCACCTTGCCGAAGGCCAAGGAATTGCGCCCTTACGTTGAGCGTATGATTACGCTTGGCAAGCGGGGTGG
>JBDKIR010000374.1:0-6113 GCA_039797035.1 Pseudomonadota bacterium
AATTGCGGAGTTTTCTGCCCGAAGGCTTTGGTGATCCGGTTGAACACCGCGCCGCGCTGGCCAGCACCCTGGTGGCAGGCTTGGAAATGGCCCGTGGCGGCGGGATAGAATTGCGCCAGGAAGCGGCTTTCGGGCCCATCATGATCCGCCGGCGGGCCGAAGAAGGGGGCAGCGATGAACGAACAGGCTGATATGCCGGAAGCCCAAGGGGCGCCCCCTGAGGCTGTGGAAACGGCAACAATGGCGCCTGAGGCTCCACCCCCAGAAGCCAACGCCCCCGAAGCCTCCCCGTCCGAGGCAGCGCCGGATGCGGCGACCCTCACGCTCGCGGTGCGCATTGCCGAAGCCTTGATTTTCGCCGCGGACCGGCCGGTTTCGCCGCAGACCCTGGCCACGGTCCTGCCGGAAGGCGTTTCAGCGACCATGGCCTGCGCCGCGCTGATGGAAATCTATGCCGGGCGCGGCGTGACCCTGGTTGAAATTGGCGGCGGCTTTACCTTCCGCACCGCGGCCGATCTGGCCCCGCGCCTGACCAAGGTTGTGGAATCGCCCCGGCGCTTGCCACGCGCGGCGATGGAAGCGCTCGCCATCATTGCCTATCACCAGCCCTGCACGCGCGGTGAGATTGAAGAAATTCGCGGCGCCACCCTGGCGCAAACCACGCTCGAATCCCTGCTCGATCTCGGTCTGGTCGCGCCACGCGGGCGCAGGGAAGTGCCGGGGCGGCCGACGCTTTGGGGCACCACGCCGAAATTTCTTGAACAATTCTCCCTGAAATCCTTGAGTGACCTGCCGCGCAAGGAAGAATTGGTCTCGGGCGATGCCGGTCCCGTGCTGCCTGGCATGACCCCTGCCCCCGCAGCGCAAGCGGAAGCGGATGCGGCGCCCGAGGCGGATGAAGTACCCGAAACCCAGATGAACACCCCGGCTGAAGAAACCCAGTGAGCCTCAGCTTTGCCGATATCCGCCATGCCTATGGCGCAAGGGAGGTTCTGGCCGGCATTGATTTGACCGTGGCGGCGGGGGAGATCGTCTGCCTGCTGGGTGCCTCGGGCTGCGGCAAAACGACCTTGCTCCGCCTCGCGGCGGGGCTGGAACCGCTGCAGCATGGCCGTATTGATATCGCCGACAAGCTGATTGCGGCCCCCGGTCAGGAAGTGCCCCCGGAAGCACGCCATATCGGCTTTGTGTTTCAAGATTACGCGCTATTCCCGCATTTGACCGTGGCCGAAAATGTCGCCTTCGGCCTGCGCTTCGCCCCGCGTGGCGAAAGGATTTGGCGCGTCATGGATGCGCTGGCGCGGGTCGGGCTGGAAGCCTTTCAGAATGCTTTTCCGCATATGCTCTCGGGCGGGCAGCAGCAGCGCGTGGCGCTGGCCCGCGCCCTGGCACCGCGCCCGGCCGTATTGCTGCTGGATGAGGCTTTCGCCAGCCTGGATGCGCGGCTGCGTGAACAGGTGCGCGACGACACGCTGCATGTGCTGCAGGAAGCGGGAATCGCCACCCTTCTGGTCACGCATGATTCGGAAGAAGCCATGTTCATGGGCGATCGCATCGCCCTGATGCGTGAGGGCCGGATTCTGCAGGTTGGAACGCCAGAAGCGCTCTATCTGGCGCCGAGTGACCGTTACGTTGCGGGGTTCCTGGGGGAAGTGAACCGCCTGCCCGCCCGGATCAGTGCAGGCCAGGCCGAAACCGCCCTGGGCAGCCTTGCCGCGCCCAGCTTCCCCGATGGGGCGGAGGTTGAGGTGCTGATTCGCCCCGAAGGTTTGCGGGTTGGCCAGGAAGGCCAGATGGTGGAGGTGGAAGCCTTCCGGCTGCTTGGTTCCACCACCTTGGCGCATTTGGCCCTGCCGGATGGCGCGGGTGGGCTGCTACATTTACATGCGCGCCTGCCCCCGGGGCGCAGGCTGCAGCGCGGCGAAAGAATAGCCGTGGCGCTTGACCCAGAACGGGCCTTTGTCTTCCCCCGCACGGAGGAATGAGCCGCCCGGGCTGAGCACAAGGGCGGCCGACGCGATATGGCGCCGGGGGTGCATTGGCGCATCGCGCGCTTCCTGCTAACGGAGCCTTCCCCGTCAGGATGAAGCCGGCGGGCAAAGGAGCGCATGTTCGACCTCGCCTGGTCAGAGATCGCCGTGATTGCGGTGGTGGCCATTGTTGTCATTGGCCCCAAGGATTTGCCGGAAGCCATTCGCGGGGTCGCGAAAGGCATCCAGAAGCTGCGCCGCATGGCGGGGGAATTCCAGCAACAGGCCGATGAATTGGTGCGTGAAGCCAAGTTGGATGATGTGCGCAGTTCCATCCAGGAAATGAAAAGCACCATCAACGAAATCCGCAGCTTCGACATCAAGGGCGAAATCGAAAAAGCCGTCGATGCGGATGGTACGGTGCGCAAAACCCTGGCGGATGATCCGCTGCGCGATACCTTCATGCCGCCCACGCCTGAGCCCTATGTGCCGCCGCCCCTGCCCCCGGCACCGGATGCGCCCGCTTTCGTGCCGCCGACCGTGGCCCGCTTCGCTGCCCCCTTGCCGCCCGCGCCCGAAGCACCGCCGGCGCCGCCCGCTTCGTCATCCACCCCACCCGCCGCCAGCGTTTGAGGAATTTCCGTGTCCACCACCCGGGATGACGATCAGATCGACGACAAGCCCATGCCGTTGATGGACCATTTGAAGGAGCTGCGCATGCGGCTTCTCTGGGCCGTCGGTGCTTTCGGCATTGCCTTCGCCATTTGCTATTATTTCTCGGCGCAGATTTACGCGTTTCTGGCCCAGCCGCTTGCGGATATCCTCAGCAAACAGGGTGGCGGTGATCGGCGCATGATTTTCACTGCGCTTTATGAAGCCTTCTTCACCTATTTGAAGGTGGCGTTTTTCGGCGCGGTGTTTTTCTCCTTCCCGATGTGGGCGACGCAGCTTTGGCTTTTTGTGGCGCCCGGCCTGTACCGCAGTGAAAAGCGCGCCGTATTGCCCTTTTTGATCGCCTCGCCGTTCCTGTTCATCATGGGCGCGGCGCTTGCCTATTATTTCATTTTCCCCTTGGCATGGCAGTTCTTCATTTCCTTTGAAACGCCGCCAGGCTCAGGCGGTATTCCGGTGCAATTGGAAGCGAAGGTTGGCGAATATCTCTCGCTTGTCATGCATATGATCCTGGCCTTTGGTATTGCGTTCCAATTGCCGGTCCTGCTCACGCTTTTGTGTCGGGTCGGCATTTTGAATGTGGAAAGCCTGAAAAAGGGCCGTCGCTACGCGATTGTTGGCATGTTTGTCGCGGCGGCAATCCTGACGCCGCCTGATGTGATCAGCCAGATCGGCTTGGCCGTGCCTCTGATCCTGCTTTATGAAATCTCCATCCTGGCGGCGGGCTGGATGGCCCGGAAGTCAACGGACGAGACCACCAAAACATAACGATCCCATTGAAGGATCCACACCATGCATGACATCCGGCAATTGCGTGCCGACCCGGCCGCCTTCGATGCGGCGCTGGCACGGCGCGGCGCCCTCCCAGTTGCCGCGGCCATTCTGGCGCATGATGAAAGCCGCCGCGCGGCCCAGACCGCGCTGCAGGAAAAGCAGGCGCGGCGCAATGCGCTCTCCAAGGATATCGGCATGGCCAAGCGCCAGGGCGCCGATACGGCGGCGCTGGAAGCCGAAGCGGTTCGTTTGCGTGATGAAATGGCATCCCTGGAAGCGGAGGCTGCCAAGGCGGAAGCCGCGCAACAGGCACTGCTGGAAGCGCAGCCCAATATTCTGGATGCCGAAGTACCCGATGGGCGCGATGAAAGCGCCAATGTGGTGCTACATCAACATGGTACGCCACCCGAATTTCCCTTTCAGCCGAAGCAGCATTTCGAATTGGGCGAAGCGCTTGGGCTGATGGATTTCTCGACCGCCGCCAAACTGGCCGGCGCGCGCTTCACAGTGCTGAAGGGCCCGCTCGCGCGGCTGGAACGCGCGCTTGGGCAATGGATGCTGAACCTGCACACGGAAGCGCATGACTACACCGAAAGCGCCGTGCCGCTTCTGGTGAATGACGCGACCATGTATGGCACCGGCCAATTGCCGAAATTCGCCGAGGATCTGTTCCGTACCACCGATGGGCGCTGGCTGATCCCGACTGCGGAAGTGCCGCTGACCAATTTCGCCGCGCAGGAAATCATGGCGGAAGCCGATCTTCCCTTGCGCCTGACCGCGCTTTCACCCTGCTTCCGGTCTGAAGCGGGCAGTGCCGGGCGCGATACGCGCGGCATGTTGCGCCAACATCAATTCGCCAAGGTGGAGCTGGTTTCCGTCGTGAAGCCTGAAGACAGCGAAGCCGAGCATGAACGCATGACCCGCTGCGCTGAACGTGTGCTGACGGAATTGGGCCTGGTGTGGCGGCGGATCATTCTCTGTGCCGGCGATACGGGCTTTGGCGCCGCGCGCACCTATGATCTGGAAGTCTGGCTGCCTGGCCAAGGCGCCTGGCGGGAAATTTCATCCTGTTCCAATTGCCGGGATTTCCAGGCCCGCCGCATGGGCGCGCGCTACCGCGCCAAGGATGCCAAGGGCACCAGCTTCCTCCATACGCTGAATGGCTCTGGCGTTGCCGTTGGGCGGGCCCTGATTGCGGTGCTTGAAACCCATCAGCAGGCGGATGGCAGCATCGCCATTCCGGAAGTGTTGCGCCCCTATATGGGGGGCATGGCGCGGATCGGCTGAACCGACCCGCGCCCTATTCCTCAGCCTTCGATATTCACGCCCATCCGGCCGGCGAGATCCTGGATGAATTGCCAGGCAACGCGCCCCGAACGTGACCCGCGCGTGACAGACCATTCAACCGCCTGCGCATGCAGGTCTTCGACACTCACGCCCAGGCCGAAATGCTTCGCATAGGCTTCGATCATGGCGAAGAAAGTATCCTGATTGGCGTTGTGGAAGCCGATCCAAAGACCGAAGCGATCCGAAAGGGATACTTTTTCCTCGATCGCTTCGGCTCCGTGAATGGCCGCGCTACGCTCATTTTCAATCATATCGCGCGACATCAGATGACGCCGATTTGATGTCGCATAAAACAGGACATTGGCGGGGCGGCCTTCAATACCGCCATCCAGCACGGATTTCAGCGCCTTGTAGTCAGCATCTTCCTTTTCGAAGGAAAGATCATCGCAAAACACCAGGCAGCGGCGCGACCCCGCGCGCAGGAAACGCAGCAATTCCGGCAGGCTTTTGATATCCTCACGATGAATTTCAATCAGCGCCAGGCTGCCCGGGACTTCGCGATTGGCCGCGGTATGGGCCGCCTTCACCAGAGAGGATTTGCCGGTACCGCGCGCCCCCCACAGCATGGCGTTATTGGCGCTGAAGCCGCGCGCGAAGCGGAGCGTGTTTTCCAGCAGGATATCCTTTTGCCGATCGACGCCTTGCAGCAGTTCAAGCGGTACCGCGGCCACTTTTGGCACGGGGGCCAGGCGGGCGACGGGTTCGGGATGCCAGATGAAGGCATCCGCCCCGGAAAGATCCGGCGCGGCGGCCGGTGGCGGGGCCAGGCGTTCAAGCGCCTCGGCGATACGGGTCAGGGTGGGGAGAAGCGGTGAATGTTCCATGGCGGCGCGGAATAAGCCGGGAAGCTATTGACGGGAAGGGGGCGGCCGCTAGTTTCCCCACCAACGTCACCAGAATGAAAGCCGGACCATGAATAGCCTTTTTGGCATTGCGCCCGCCTATGCTCAGGATGCCGCTGGCGGCACCGCCGCTGTTGTCATGCAGTTGCTGCCGCTGATCCTGATTTTTGTCGTCTTCTACTTCCTGCTGATTCGCCCCCAGCAGAAGAAGATGAAGGAACATCGTGAAATGCTGACGCAGTTGAAGCGCAATGATCGCGTGGTGACTGCGGGCGGCATTGTCGCCACCATCAGCAAGGTGAAGGAAGGCTCGGATGAGATCGAGGCTGAAATCGCCCCCAATGTGAAGGTCACCCTGGTACGCGGCACCATCAGCAGCGTGCTGCGCCCTGAAGCGGCGAATGATCAGTCCAAGGGCTGAGCCTTCGCAAAGGCCATAAAAAAGGCGCCGAGGGTCTCCCCTCGGCGCCTTTTTTCATGGCCCTACGGCCAATCAAGCAGACTGGCC
>JBDKIR010000375.1:0-3352 GCA_039797035.1 Pseudomonadota bacterium
GCGGCGGGTTCATCCAGGATCAAGACTGGCGCGGGTGAGAGCAGGGCCCGCGCCAGCACAAGGCGCCGCGCCTGACCCCCAGAAAACCTCACGCCAGCCTCACCACAACGGGTTTGCAGCCCTTCAGGTAGCGCGCGCACCACATCACCAATGCGCGCCCGATCCAGCGCTTGCCACAGCGCCACATCATCAGCCTCGGGCGCGGCCAGGCGCAGATTGGCGGCGATGGTATCGTCAAAAAGCCGCGCATCCTGCGTGAGCCAAGCGATGCGATCACGCACCATGGCCGCGGGCAGCCGCGCAATATCCACCCCGCCCAGCATGATTTGCCCCTGCTGCGGGGCGGCGAATTTCAGCAATAAGGCCGCCAGGGTGGATTTGCCCGTGCCAGAGGGGCCAAGCAGCGCCAAGCGCCCGCCTTCGGGCAAATCCAAATCCAAGCCATCGAAAACGCGCGGCCGGTCTGGCGCCCAGGTGAATACAATGTCGCGCAAGGCAAGCGCGTGGCCGGTGGGGGCGGCGGCGGGGCTGATCGGGTCTGGCACCGGTTCCGCCGTATCGGCCGCTTCGAAAACGCGCCTGGCGCCAGCGGCGGCGGCGGCGACGGATGCGCCCGCGCGCGGCATGAAGCCAAGCGCTTCCGCCGCAGCGGTCGCCATGAAAACCGCGAGCACCCCGGCCGCAACGCCGTGGCTGCCTGCCGATAGGGCCCAGGCCAGGGCTGCCAGCAGTGCGATTTGCGTGAGCAAGGATCCCGCCGCGCTGCCCCAAGCGGCACGGCGCGCCAGGCCGCGTTGTGCTGCCGCCAATGCATGGCCTTCGGCCGCAACACGCGCCAAGGCGCGGCCTTCGCCATTGGCGGCCAAGGTATCCTCAAGCCCGGTCAATGGATCGACTGCGGCATTGCGCAAGGATCCTTGCGCCTGCGCAGCTGCTTCGGCGGCCCGCGCCGCATCGGGCGCCAGAAGCAGCGGCAGCGCCAAGGCCGCCGCCAAGGGCAGCGCGACCAGCATGGCCAGCATGGGGTCTGCGGCCCCCAGCACCAGCGCAATCGCCAGCACCACCGCCAAAGCGGCGGCAGCGGGTGCCAGGCTGCGCAGATAAAGCCCATCCAGGGTTTCGATATCCGCCACCAAACGGCCGAGCAAATCGCCCGCACGGCGCAAGCCAAGCCCGGTTGGCAGGCGTTGCGCCAAGCGCGCGAAGAACCAAACCCGCATATCCGCCAAGGCGCGGAAGGTTGCTTCATGCGTCGCCAAGCGTTCCAGATACCGCATGATTGGGCGTAGCAGGATCAAGGGGCGCAGCCAGAACAGTGCCAAAGCCCCCGCGGCCAGAAACGCGACATTCGCCGCGCCGCCGATGGAAGCCGCAACCAGCTTGCCCGCGAAAGCAAGCAGCGCCACACCCGCCAGTGCGGAAAGCACCGTGATCACGACACCAATCACGAGCCAGGCGGAACGCCCCATCCATAACCGCAATACCCGCAGCAGATCCGCTGTCATGCTTCAGCCATTCCCTGCCAGACGATTGCCCTGGGCGCGGCCCTGATCGATTTCCAGCCTTTGGCCGAAATAGCTACGTGCCGCTTTGGCATGGGTGGCGATGATGGCCGTGCGGCCCACGCAAAGCCGACGCAAGGCATCCAGGACAGAGGCTTCCGTGCCGGGGTCCAGATGCGCGGTGGGTTCATCAAGCAGCACCAAGGGGGTGTCGCGCAGAAAGGCGCGCGCCAGCGCCACGCGCTGCGCCTGGCCGCCGGAAAGCCCAAAACCGCCTTCACCAATCAGCGTATCCAGGCCCAATGGCAGATCGCGCGCGAAATCCATCACCTGCGCTGCCTCTGCCGCCGCAAGCACGGCCGCATCATCGGCATCAGGCCGCGCGAGGCGAATATTCTCCTTCAGGGTGGCGCGGAACAAATGCGCCCGCTGGCCGACATAGGATGAAAGCTTGCGCAATTCAGAGGGCTTCAACAGCATGGCATCGCGGCCATTAATGGCGATGCGCCCGCCATCGGGGCGCGCAAAACCCATCAGAAGCCGCAGCGCGCTGGTCTTGCCTGCGCCGGAAGCGCCCGTGAGCAGCAGTGTCTCCCCCGCCAGAACGCGAAAGGAAAGCCCATCCAGCGCGGGAGGCCGGGTGGGGTCATAGGAAAGCCGCACATCCTGGAAGGTGACGGTGACCTTGGGGGGTACTTCTTCCAACAGCAGGCCGCTTTCTGCCGGCACCTCCAAAAGCGGCGCCAAATCCGCTGCCGCGCCGCGCGCGGCCAGTTGTTCGTGATAGGCCGCCGCAAAACCGCGCAAAGGCAGGAAGAAAACCGGCACCAGCAGCACCATGAAAAACGCTGTCACGGGTTCCGGATGGGCGCCGGACAGGACCGCGCCATGGCGCAGCGCCAGGCAGGCCAAGGCCGCGGCGGCAATCAATTCCATGGCGCCTGAGGATATGAAGGCAACGCGCAAGACGCGCATGGTGCGCTGACGCAATTCTACCGCGGCCGCGCGCAGCCTTTCCGTTTCCGCTGCCTGCTGGTTGAACAGCACCAGCACCGGCAAGCCCCGCATGCGATCCAGAAACCGCCCGGAAAGCTGTTGCAGGGCCGCGAATTGCCGCCGGCTGGCTTGGGCTGCGCCAATGCCGGAAGCAGCCTGCGCCACGGGCACCAAAAGGCCCGCCACCAGCAGGATCAGCCCGCTCAACGGGTCAAACATGGCGGCAAGCCCGGCGATCAGCAGGGGCGCCAGAACGGCCAGGATGGCAGCCGGCATCCAGCGCGCGAAATAGCCTTCCATGGCTTCGATCCGCTCCACCACCAGCGCGCTTTTCTCACCAACGGGGCGCTGGTCAGCGGGGCCGGCTTCGAGCAAGCGGCTGAAGACCCGCGCCCGTAAGGACGCTTTGGCTTCTTCCCCGGCCGCGACCTGGGCGCGTTCCTGCGCAATGCCAAGCGCGGCCATGAGCAAGGCCAAGGCGCCCGCGCCCAGAAGATCCGGCAGGCCCGCGCTGCCATGGCTGAACAAGGCCGCGAGCAGGCGCGCAATCAGCAACGCCTGCGCCGCACCCGCCACGGCAAGGGCCAGCCCAAGGGTGATAGGCACGTAAAGCCGCGCACGGACCGCCTTTGCTTCCCGCGCCAGCAGCGCGGCGGCGGCGCCCCCCATGCGTGTCGGAGAGGAAGCCATGACAGTTAGACTAGACCGGTTTGGTTGACAGATACAGATGAAGCTTGCGGCCCCCCGCCAGGCTTGGTCTGCCGGGGGTGGGGCGGATTTAATCCATTGATTTTATTTGGAAAGACATGGCGAAACGTAACAACAAAGCCAGCCCCCAAGGCATCAAAGCCCTT
>JBDKIR010000376.1:0-6287 GCA_039797035.1 Pseudomonadota bacterium
GAGATACTGGTGCCACCGCCAACCAGGCTATCTGCATGGGCGCTGCCCAGTACGTACTGAACATCTGCGAGGCTATCATTACCATCCGCGCCGGAACTGGTGCCCAAGGAAAGGTTGACCGAGACCGCGCTACTGGCATTGGCATAACTTACCCAATCTGCGCCATCGCCACCAAGCAACGTGTCATCGCCCGCGCTGCCATCCAGCGTGTCATTGCCGTTACCGCCGAGAATGCTATCGGCACCCGTGGTGCCCAGCACCGAATCATTGCCGGCATTGTCGGGGTAGCTTCCACCCGGGAAGGTTTCGTTACCGGCGGTCAGGGAAACGGTCACACCACTCATCGCAGCAAACCCTCAAATTCTGTTTTCATAGGCTTGTGTGGCAGTGGCGTTCCTGCGCCAGCGCGGTGGTCAAATCCAAAAGGCGTCAAGTCCAGTTCCGAAGCGGCATCCTTCAGGATGCATTGTTTAGAACAAGAACCTTACTGAAAGCCTTGTGGATCGAAGGTCGCGGCATTTTTTGCTTACCCAATGTGCCTGATCAGATAATGATCAACAAGATATTAATTCGGATTTTGCAATCAATAATTTCAAAATATTTTTGCTAAATTCACAACAAACAACTTTTGGTTGTATTTTTATACCTAATTCACCACCTGGGCGTATCAGTCATCCGCATTCAGCGCCCTGATGCCGCCAGGGTTCAGTCCATGGCGGCAGCGATCCTCGTCGGAAAACCTTGCCTAACCCCGAGCCGCGACCACCGCCAGAATGGCCTGCGCCGCCGCCGCCTGGGAAGGTTCAATCACCGGCACGCCACATGCATCTTCGGCAGCAGCGCGGTGATGCGCCATGCCGGCGCAGCCCAAAATCACTGTTTCCGCGCCCAGCGCCACCAATTCCCGCGCCACTTCGGTAATGCGCGCGCGCGGCGCCACCGGGTCCGTCAGCACTTCCATATCCAGGTTGAGCGCGATGGAAGCCACCATACGCGCTTCCACGCCCATGCTTTGCAGCACCCGGCGCTGGCGCGGCTTGGATTTATCGGTGAAGGCGATCATGCCGAAATTCTCGCCCCGGTTGAGCGCCGCGCCGATGGAACAGCGCAGCGGCCCGAACACGGGCCGGTCCGTTACCATCCGCACCGCTTCAATTGCAGGGTCGGAAACACAGCCGATGATATACGCATCGGCCGGTTCGGCGGCGACGCGCCGGCACAAAGGTTCCGCCACCGCGTACCAATCCCGCCAGGTCACGATGGCGGGGGGGCCTTCTTCCAGGCGCGTCACGTCAATGCGCGGCAGGCCAGGGGCCGCAAAAGGGGCCACGGCGGCGGCAATGCCTTCGGTGCAGCTTACGCTGCAATTCGGGTTGATCAGCAGGATGCGTTCATTCATGCCCGTATTCTGGCCTGGGGGTGGCGGGCTCCGCAAGGAATGCTTGATCCATCCGGGCTTCGGGCCTATCGCTGCGGTGCAATATCCGCCGCGCCCGGCGGTGGAAGATGGATCAAGATGCGTTGGGAACCAGACCGCGCCGCCCCTGCCCTACCCTATGAGCCACCCGGCTTTCGGGATGGCGTGACACGCGGCCTGCGCGGGCTTTGCCCGGTTTGCGGCCAGGGCAAGCTATTTGCCGGCTTCCTGAAGGTGGCGGAGCGTTGTGATTCCTGTAGCGCACCGCTGGGGCGGCTTCGGGCGGATGACGCGCCGCCCTATTTCACGATTTTGATCACGGGGCACGTGCTTGTGCCTGGCGTTTTGTGGATCGAAAAAACCTATATGCCGCCCATGTGGTTGCATATGGTGGTCTGGCTGCCGCTTTTCGCGCTGATCTGCACCCTGCTGCTGCGCCCGATCAAGGGCGCGGTGCTTGGCTGGATGATGCGCCTTGGCTTCACGGGCGAAGAACATGGCGTGCCTAACCCAGGTGGGCGGCCGGATGCCTGAACAGCGCCTGATCCGCGTTGAATTGCCCGAAGAAGCCCCGGCCCCTTCCGCCTATGCGGAAGCGGATCGGCGGCAGGCAATTGCGGATCTGCTGCATCACAACCGCTTTGATCCCGTGGGCCTGCCCGCCGGGCCTTATGTGCTTGGCCTCGCGGTGCGCGAAGGCCGGCTGGTGTTTGATATCCGCAATAACGCTGGCGAGACACTGCATGTGCTGGCCCTGGCGCTCGGCCCCTTTCGGCGGCTGATCAAGGACTACCACATGGTGGTGGAAGCGCATGAACAGGCGGTTGCGGAAAGTGGGCCGGAAAGCCGCGTGCAGGCGATCGATATGGGCAGGCGCGGGCTGCATAATGAAGGCGCGGAATTGCTGCGCGCCCGGCTTGAGGGGCGCGTTTCGCTGGATTTCGACACGGCACGGCAGCTCTTCACCCTGGTCTGCGCGCTGCATCAGCGCATCTGAAGGGCGCGCAATTCATCGGCGCGTGATACCGGCGCGGTGAAACCCACTTCCCGCCGAAGCCGCCCAGTATGGGCCACCATATAGGGTGGCTCATTCGGCCGATCCGCCAGCGCGCCCAGCCGCAGCAAATCAGGCCGCCCCGCAATTTGCGCCACCAACCGCGCCATGGCGGCAATGCTGACCGGCGCGCCAGAGGCGATGTTCACCGCCCCGGTGACATCACTTATTGCCAGCGCCGCAATGGCGGCGGCGGCGTTTTGCGTGCTGATGAAATCCCGCACCGGCCGACCGGAAGAGCATGGCGCTTCGCGGCCTTCACGCAGCGCGATCATGATGGAAGGCACGAGGCGTGCTGGGTTTTCACCCGGGCCGAACAGATGAAACAACCGCGCCCAGGCGAAGCCGAAACGCGCGCGCGCTTCAGTCATTTCGCCAAGGCGCCGCGCCAGCGCGGCCTTGGCTTCGCCATAAGGGGTGGCCGGGGCAATGCGGCGGCTCTCGGGCCAGGGAAAGGCGTCATCGCCTGCTTCAACGGCGTATTCGGCGCAGGTGCCAAGCCCGATGAAACGCCGCGCCCCGGCTTCCGCGGCATAGGCCGCGAGCGCGGTGGAAGCTTCCAGCCAATCGGTATTTTCCGGCGCGGTCCAGAAGCGCCCATGCGCGACATACCAGGCGGTATGGATGATGATGTCGGGCCGGATATCCTGGATCAGACGCCGGGCATCATCCTGGTGCAATAAATCAACGGCATGCGCGGTGATACCGGGAGTTCGGGGCAGGTCGCTGCGCACCGTAATGTGGGTTTGATAGCCGCGCGCGTATAGCAGCGCCGGGATATGCCGCCCGATAAAACCCGTAGCCCCCGTGACCAGAACGCGTTCAGCCATTTATCAGTGGCCAGGCATTGTCGCGTGCGGAAATCACCTTGGGCTCGGCTGGCCAGGCAATGCCAAAGGCGGGATCATTCCAGCGCACCCCGCGTGCGAGGGCGGGCGCATAGGGCGTGTCAATGAGATATTCCACCACTGCATCATCGGTCAGGCTCAGGAAGCCATGCGCAATGCCGCGTGGCACAAAAACGGCATTATTCGCCTTACTGTCCAAAGTGATGGCGATGTGTCGAAGGTAACTTGGCTGATCGGTGCGCAAATCCACCAGCACATCAAACACCGTACCGCGCACGCAGCGGATCAGCTTCTGTTCTTCCGCTGGCGCCACCTGAAAATGCATCCCGCGCAAGGTGTGCTTCAGCGTGTTTTCCGAAAGGCTCGCCTGGATCGGCGTGAAGTCAATGCCGGCGGCGGCAAAGCTTTCGTGGCACCAGCTCCGCATGAAGGCGCCACGTTCATCGCGCGCGGGGCTGGCTTCAATGCTGATAATGCCGGGGATGGCAGTCGGCTTGAAAATCACAATGCGCAGACCTCGGCGGCCTTGTCGTAAAACGCCTTGCCGAAGCGCGCGGGCTGGCCAAGCGGCATGGCGCGGATCATGTCGCGCAACCCATGGCGCAGCACACGCCGGCGCGGTGCATCGGCCGCCAATTCGGCAGCTTTGTCGATATAATCGGCGATGCTGAAGGTAGCCAGGTCAGCAAGCCCCGCATTGGACAGGTTGGAATAGGAAAGCCGTTCAGCGAAACCTGGCCCCACCAGGGATATGCAAGGCACGCCCATCCAAAGGCTTTCGCAGGTGGTGGTGCCGCCAACATGCGGCAGGGTATCCAGCGAAATATCCATCTTGTTGTAATGCGGCAAATGCTTGCCGCGCACGCCGACAAATTCGATCCGGTCCGGGTCCACATCACGCGCCGCAAAGGCCGCGCGGGTATTTTCCAAAAAGGATGGCCCGCCTGCTTCGGGGCGGATGAAAATGAAGCGCGAATTGGGCACGCGGCGCAGCACGGCCGCCCAGGTATCAATGCATAGCTTGGTGTATTTGTATGGGTTATTGGCCGTGCCGAAGGTGACATAGCCGCGGCGGTCTTCGGGGATTTCCAGATCAATCGGCACTTCATAAAAGCCAAGCCGGCCACCCACCGTCACCCAGGTTTCGGGCAATTCAAACGGCTTTTCGATCAGCAGGCGCGGATCTTCCGGTTTGATATAGGGATCCACCAGAATGTAATCGATCGTTTCAAGCCCCGCGGAATGCGGATAGCCAAGCCAACTGCCGCCCAGCCGCGCGGGGCGATAGGCCATGACTTCCAGCTTGTTCATCGCCGTGCTGCCGCCCAATTCGAATAGCAGGTCAAGATTATCCTTGGCGATATCGGCGGCCACCTGGTCATCCGGGCGATGCGGCCACCAACGGAACTGTGTCGATTTTTCGACTTCCGCCTGAATGACATCACGCTCGCCTTCATAAAAGGAATAGCAGAACACATCGAAGCGCTCACGGTCATATTCTTCAAGCAAGGGCAGGCAGAAATAGGTGACCGGGTGGTTGCGCAAATCGCTCGACAGGAAACCGATGCGCCATTTGCGAGGCATATGCAGCGCTGGGGCGGATGGTAAGGGTTTGATGCGCCGCTGCACACCGCGCCCCCAGTGGCGGTGCCATTCCACAATCTCGATACGGTCTTCCAGGCTATGCACCTGGCCCAATTCGTAATGCACGGAAGAATGCCGCCCTTCCGCCTGCCAATGCGGCAGCAGGCTTGGGATCGGCCCCGTCGCTTCCAATTGCTCCAGATCCATCACGCGCTGGAAGACGGTGCGCAAGGACCGCGAATTGCGCGCAATCTTGTCTGGATGGCGGCGCATGAAATCGAGCGAAAGCCTGTAGGATTCCTCCAAATGCGCCGCTTCGCTGTCATAACGGCTGCGTGAGAGGCTTTCGATATAGGCGGATTGCACATCGGCCGCGTCAGGATTGGCTTCATGGGCGCGTTTCAGCGCCTCATTCGCCAGGCGCCGATCACCATCGCCCGCCATGCGGGACAGGAAAAGATTGGCCTGCCTGTCGCCCGGATCTTCCGCCAGAATGCCATCAATCACGGCGCGGGATTCGTCGCGCCGGCCAAGCCGCAGCAGCATCCGCGCATGCATGACATCCAGCCCGCGATCCCCCTGGCGGAATTGCCGCGCCCGCGCGACCACCGGAATGGCGGCTTCGATATCGCCGGCATCAATCAAAAGCCCCATCAGATCATTCAGCGTATTCTGATCCTTTGGCTGGAATTCAAAGGCTTTCAGGAAGCTCGCCCGCGCGGCTTCGGCATTGTTCAAGGCGCGCTGCATGCGCCCCAGCAGGCGCCATAATTCACCATTGCGGGGGTCAAGCCGCACGGCACCCTGGAAGGCCTCGGCGGCTGCGGCGAAATTACCGCGGGCTTCTTCCGCATTGCCAAGATTCTGCCAGGGCGATGCGCTTTTCGGGTCAAGCTTCTGCGCCGCCTTCAACGTGGCAATGGCTTCATCAAAGCGACCGGCGCGCTTCAGCATGACACCGAGCAGATTGGCCAGCGCGAAATCCTTGGGTTTGCGCGCCTGCACCGGGGCGACCAGTTCCGCCGCTTCCTGATGGCGGCCCAGGGCAGAAAGAGCCAAAGCATAGGGGCTGCAAATCGCGGCGACCGGGGCGCCATGCTGAACAGCCTGGGCAAAAGCCTCCACCGCTTCGCCCGTTCGGCCCGTACCGGCCAGCAACGCGGCCAATTGCTGCCACACCAGCCCCTGCCCGCTTCCTTGCGCCAGGCGGGCGCGCAGGCTTGCCTCCACGCGCGCCGGATCCTCCGCCATCGGGGCAAGGCGCGCGGGCTTGGTAGAACGAGGCTGGGGCCGCATCATGTTTTGCTCTCGACAATTATTCCTAAAATATATTGGTTTTATTTTATCATTCAATTGCGCGGTCATTGACGCATTTAGTGGCGCG
>JBDKIR010000377.1:0-2668 GCA_039797035.1 Pseudomonadota bacterium
TGTTTTGCCAAGGCCAGGGCGGGCTTAAGGATATGCCGCACGACCCGGCCCGGCCGGCCAACCCCTGGGGTGCATCGCCCGGTTCGAGCAAGCCCGGCATTGATCCCTGGGCGCCGGTGAAGGCCGAGGCCGCGCTGCCCGAGGTTGACGCCGAAAGCGCCGAAGCGCTTTTGATGCTGCGGGTGATGATTGCCGCCGCCAAGGCCGATGGCACCATTGATGCCGGTGAACGCCAACGCCTGGCCGCGCAATTGGATGGCGCGGGGCTCAGCGCCGCGGCGCGGGACGCCATCTTGCAGGATTTTGACAAGCCCGCCCCTGCCCTGGCCTTGGCAAAACAGGCGACAGACCCGATGCTTGCAGCCCAGCTTTACGCCGCCGCGGTCATGGGCGCCGGGGAGATTTCCGCCCCCGAACGCGCCTGGCTTGAGGATTTCGCCCGGGCGTTGAAGTTGGACCGCGCCGCCATTACGGCGATTGAGGCAAAACTGATACCGGTTTGAAAAGGACTTGAATGATGGATGCGCTCACCCCGGCACAGGCAAATTGGCGTGACCGGGCCCGCGAATTGGCCCGCGAAGCCGCCGCCCAGGCCGCCGAGACAGACCGTTCCGGCGCTTATCCTTGGGCCATGGTGCGCCGTATGGCGGAAGCCGGCTTCACCGGCCTGACCGTGCCGCAGGAATGGGGCGGGCCGGGTGGGTCCTATTTCGACGCGGCCTTGGTGATTGAGGAATTTTCCAAAGCCTGCGCCGTTTGTGGCCGCATCGCCGTGGAAGCCAATATGGGCGCGATCGGCGCCATCATGGCCTATGGGACAGACGCGCAAAAGCGCATCGCGGCGGATCTGGTGCTGGCTGGCGACAAGCCCGCCATTCTGATCACGGAACCCGAAGCTGGGTCTGCCGCGACCGAAATGACGACGCGCGCCGTGCGCCATGGCGATACCTGGGTGATCAATGGCCGCAAGACCTGGATCACCGGCGGTGGGGTTTCTCGGCTGCACCTGATCTTTGCCCGCGTGATTGAAGATGGGCGGGATCAGGGCATTGGTGGCTTCCTGGTGGTCCGCAACGGGGACGGCCCGCCGCCTGGCATTACCTTCAAGCGCATCCCCTCCCTCGGCCTTTGCGGCATGCCGGAAGCCGAGACGGAAATCGCGGGGCTTGAAGTGCCGGACAGCATGGTACTCCGCCCGCCCGGCGGTTGGGCGCGGGGCTTTGGCCGGCTGATTGATGCCTATAATGGCCAGCGCGTCGGTGCCGCGACCGTGGCGCTTGGTTTGGCTGCCGGCGCTTATGAGCATGCGCTGGAGCGTGCACAGACGCGCCGCCAATTCGGCCGCCCGATTGGCGAATTCCAGGGCCTTGCCTGGATGCTGGCGGATATGTCGATTGACGTGGAAGCCGCCCGCGCGCTGGTGTGGCGTGCGGCGAAAAGCGCCGGGCCGAATGGCTTTCCGGATCGCCTGGCCGCGGCCCAGGCCAAGGTCTTGGCCGGTGAGATGGCGATCAGGGTGACCAATCAGGCTTTGCAGGTTTGGGGTGCGGCTGGCTATTCGCGCGACAATCCGATGGAGCGCTATCTGCGCGACGCGCGCATGTTCGCCATTGCCGGCGGCACGGCGCAGGTGCTGCGCACCCAAGTCGCTGAGCAGATCATGGGCCGCAAACTGCCCCAGACGCGCGATGGCTTCATGCGTATCATGGATGAGGAACGCCGCGCGGCGGAATAAGGCCCTGGCGGGTTGACTTGCCCCCCTACCCCCCTTAGAAGCCGCGCCTTCAAGAGGTTAGAAACATGAAGATCCGCAATTCGCTGAAGACAGCCAAGACCCGTGACAAGAACTGCGTTGTGGTGCGCCGCCGCGGTCGCGTTTACGTGATCAACAAGAAGAATCCGCGCCTGAAGGCCCGTCAGGGCTGATCCTGGGCGGGCTTCGGCCCGCGCCATGGTGTGGTGAGCAGGGGGCTTCGGCCCCCTTTTCGTGTTTGGGCGACATCAACGCCCGGGCTTACAGCGTCTTGCGTTCACATGGCTTCACGCAACCCGCTCCAGGTCGTTGTTATTCGCGCATCTTCACCTGTGCCGATGATTCCATCTGAAGGTGATCTGCTCTAGCCTCGGCAGATGAAGGGCAGGAAACTGCCCGACAGGCCCAGATTCAAGGCCGCCTTGGTCATGGCATTGGCGAGCGCGATATCCGCAGCGCTTTCCGGGCAGGCGCGCCGCGCTTCCTTGCAATCGGCCGCCAGGAAGGCTTCGTGATCGGCGCGAAAACCGGGGCTTGGCGGCGCATTGCTGAAACGGAGCAGCGCCTCCGCCCAGGCTTGGCGGTAGCGGGCGCATTTCTCCAAAGCCCAGGGACTCGGCTGCGCCATGGCCTCGCCCAGGGCACCCAGCCCCAGCCGAGCATCAGCAGCAGCACAGCACTTCGTGCCAAGGTCAAACCCGCATCCCTTCATCCTTCATATTTTAGCGCCAAGCCTGGGTCAGCTTGATCCGGAAGCGGGGTTGCGAAAACCCACCTTGCCCTGGCGCCCCCTTATGCGCATCTTCCGCCCATTCAAAGGAAGCCACCGTGATCGCCCTGCCCGCCCCCAAGCCTGACATCCTCGCCCGCCGCGAAGACATTGTCGCCACCCTGCGCAGCCTGGTGCCGGGGGAT
>JBDKIR010000378.1:0-6617 GCA_039797035.1 Pseudomonadota bacterium
ACCCACCGGAATACGGGCGCGCCCGGTCATATCAAGGTCCGGGATCGCTTCCATCAAGGCGCGCGTATAAGGGTGGCGCGGGCGGCGAAACAGGCTTTCCGCCGGCGCCAATTCCGCAATGCGGCCCAAATACATGACACCAATGCGATCACTCACCTGCCGCACCACGGCCAGGTTATGGCTGATGAACAAATAGGTCAGCCCCATGCGGGACTGCAATTCCTTCATCAAATTCAGGATCTGCGCCTGTACCGAAACATCAAGCGCGGATGTCGGTTCATCGCAGACCAGGAATTCCGGATTGGACGACAAGGCACGCGCGATTGAAATGCGCTGACGCTGCCCGCCGGAAAACTCATGCGGGAATTTATGGCCATCCAGCGGGGACAACCCCACCTGCGTCAGCAATTCCGCCACGCGGGCTTCTTCCGCCGCGCGATTGGGTAGCAGGCCAAAGGCGCGAATGGGTTCGGCGATGATATCCCGCACACGCCAGCGCGGATTGAGCGAGGCATAGGGGTCCTGAAAAATCATTTGCATCCGCCGACGCTGATCGGATGCGGCGCGGGCTTCGGCCAAATCGCGCCCGTCAAACATCACCTGCCCGGCACTTGGCCGGTAAAGCCCAACGGCCAGCCGCGCCACAGTGGATTTGCCGCAGCCGGATTCACCCACCAGTGACAGGGTGGTGCCTTTCGGCACGGCAAGGCTGACGCCATCCACCGCGCGCAAAATACGCTTACCCTCACCCGCAATCAGGCGCTGCAAGGCAGGGCGCGAGACATCGAAATACCGCGCGGCATCGCGCAGTTCCAGCATGGGGGTCTCAGCCATGATGGGCGCCCTCCCCTGCCGCATAAAGCCAGCAGGCGGCTTGCGTTGCCCCCGCCGGCAGCAAATCCGGCCGGTCCTGGGTGCAGCGCGCGAAAGCCTTGGGGCAGCGCGGGTTATAGGCGCAGCCCTTGGGAATG
Organism: Pseudomonadota bacterium; assembly: GCA_039797035.1. Classification (GTDB taxonomy): domain Bacteria; phylum Pseudomonadota; class Alphaproteobacteria; order Acetobacterales; family Acetobacteraceae; genus Neoroseomonas. The sequence goes on from JBDKIR010000378.1 coordinate 972, forward strand.
GCGGAAAGCCGCGGCATGGCGCCATCAATCTGCGCGAGCCGTTCCACACGCCGATCCAAGGGCGGGATGGAACCCATCAGCCCCACCGTATAGGGGTGGCTTGCCTGCTTCACCACATTGCGCACGGGCCCAATTTCCGCGATGCGCCCGGCATACATCACCGCCACGCGATCAGCGGTTTCCGCAATGACGCCCATGTCATGCGTCACCAACATCATCGCCGTGCCCTTTTCGCGCGCGAGCGATTTCAGCAGCGCGATGATCTGCGCCTGGATCGAAACATCCAAGGCCGTGGTCGGTTCATCCGCCACAATCAGGCGCGGTTCGGCACACAGCGCCAGCGCAATCACCACGCGCTGACGCATCCCGCCCGAGAATTCATGCGGGTAGGAATCAATCCGCTGCGCGGCGGCCGGAATGCCCACCAGATCAAGCCAGCCAATGGCGCGCTTGCGCGCTTCAGCGGGCGTAATCGGCAAATGGGTTGTCATGGTCTCAGCCAATTGCCGCCCAACCGTGTAAAGCGGATTGAGTGTGGTGAGCGGGTCCTGGAAAATCGCCCCGATATCCTTGCCGCGAATGCGGCGCATATCCTCATACCGCAGATTATCGATCCGCTTGCCATCAAGCCGGATTTCGCCCGCCGCAATCCGCCCCGGCGGTTCCAAAAGCCCAATGATCGCCGCCCCGGTCATGGATTTCCCGGCACCCGATTCACCGACCACGCCCAGCACTTCGCCGGCCGAAATGGTGAAGGACACATCATCAAGCGCCACCAGCGTCCCGCGCCGTGTCGGGAATTCCACGCGCAAATGGCGCACTTCAAGCAAGGGGTTCTGGCCAGACATCAGCGGAGCTTCGGATTGAGGGCGTCGCGCAACCAATCGCCCAGAAGATTGACGGAAAGCACCATGGCAATCAGCGTGACGCCGGGGAAGATCGTGATCCACCACTCACCGCTGAACAGGAAGTCATTGCCAATACGAATAAGCGTGCCGAGTGAGGGTTGTGTTGCCGGCACGCCGACGCCCAGGAAGGAAAGCGTCGCTTCCGACAATATCGCCAAGCCCAGATTGAGCGTGGCAATCACCAGGACCGGCCCCAGCACATTGGGCAAGACATGGGAAAGCATGATGCGCGGTGGTGCCACGCCAATCACGCGCGCTGCCTGCACATATTCCTTATTGCGTTCCACCATGGTGGAACCGCGCACGGTGCGGGCGAATTTCGGCCATTCACTGATGCCGATGGCAAAAATCACTACGAATAACGCGATCTGGTCATGCACTTCGCGCGGCAGCGCGGCACGCACCACGCCATCAATCAACAGCGCCACCAGGATCGACGGAAAGGTCAGCTGCACATCGCAAATGCGCATCAGCAGCGCATCCAGCTTGCCACCAAGATACCCGGCCAATAACCCAAGCGTGATCCCAAGCGTGGTGGCAAATAGCGTCGCTGAAAGCCCAACCAGCAGTGAAACCCGCGCGCCATACATGATGGCGGATAGCACATCACGCCCCTGATCATCGGTGCCCAGCAGATATTGCGCCTCCCCTTCCTCAGTCCAGGAAGGCGGCTTGAAGGCATCGAGCAGATTGAGCGAAGCGAGATCGAAGGGGTTATGCGGCGCGATCCAAGGGGCGAAGACCGCGCCCAGAATGCAGATCAGCGCCACCAGGGCCGAGAGCATGGTGATGGGGGACCGGGTGAAGGACCACCACAAATCACTATCGAAAAACCGGCGAAGCGTTGCAGCCATGGTCAATGCGCCCCCTGCCCGCGGCCAATACGCAGCCTGGGGTCAACCGCATAATAAAGCAGGTCAACAATCAGATTGATGGTGACGAAAAGCGCCGAAATCAGCAGCAGATAGGCCGCCATTACCGGGATATCTGCCTGATTGACGGATTGGATGAACAGCAACCCCATCCCCGGCCATTGAAACACCGTCTCCGTCACAATGGCGAAGGCGATGATCGCGCCCAATTGCAGGCCAACAATCGTGATTACCGGCACCAAGGTATTCTTCAGCGCATGGCCGAAATGGACAGCGCGGTTGGGCAGGCCGCGCGCGCGGGCGAATTTGATGTAATCGGCGCGCAGCACTTCCAACATCTCGGCCCGCACAAGCCGCATGATCAGCGTCAATTGGAACAGCCCGAGCGTGATGGAAGGCAGCACCAGCGCCTTGATCCCGGTCCAGGTGAGGAAACCGGTGGACCACCAGCCAAGCTTCACCGTATCGCCGCGCCCGAAGGAAGGCAGCACGCCAAGCCACACGGCGAATACCAGGATCAGCAAAATGCCGATCAGGAAGGTGGGCAGGGAAACGCCCACCAGGCTGAAAGTCAGGAAAAACCGCGACAGCCAGGAATTGCGATAAAGCCCGGTATAGACCCCCAAGGGCACCCCAATCAGCAGGGCAAGTATGGCGGCGGTGAAAGCAAGTTCCAATGTCGCCGGCGCGCGTTCCGCAATCAGGTCAGCCACGGGCCGCGACAGGCGATAGGACAGCCCGAATTCGCCCTGCACCGCATTGCCGAGGAAGGTCGCGAATTGCACCCAGAAGGGCTGATCCAGCCCCAAATCCTTCACCAGCGCCTCACGCTGCGCTTCGGTGAAATCCTGCCCGAGCATGATCGCCACCGGATCGCCGACATAGGCGAACATGGCAAAGGATATCAGCGCAACCGTCAGCATCACAGGCAAGGCCTGCAAGATGCGGGAGATGATGAAGGCGAACACGGGCAAACTCCGAAACGGCGCGGCGGGCAGCAAACCCGCCGCACCATGGGATCAGTTCATACGCGCCCAGCGGAAATAGGGCTGGTTATTGGCCATATGCGGAATGGTCAGGTTGGACCGCATGGCCCAGGGGATCATCTGATGGTGCAGCGGAATATGCGGCACATCTTCGCGATAGATCCGCAACGCCTCCCGGATCGCTTCCATGCGGGGCTCGCCGGATTGGGTTTTCATGCGCTGGACCAATTCATCCATGCGCGGGTTGGAATAGCGCCCGTAATTCCAGATGCCATCGCCCTGCGCGCCATTGCGGGTCGCCACAAGGGATTGGAAGGAATACAGCGCATCCAATGTCGGCACGCCCCAGCCCAGCAGATAGACTGAAGTGTCATCGCGCTGAATCTTGGCAAAGAAGGGCGCCAGCGGCATGGCGTTCAACTTGGCGCGAATGCCAACCCGCGCCCACATCGCCACAATGGCCTGGCAGATCTGCTCATCATTGATGTAGCGGTTATTCGGGCAATCCAGCGTGATCTCGAACCCATTCGGATAACCCGCTTCCGCCAGCAGGGCACGCGCGCGTGCCGCATCATAGGGCAAGCGCACATCCTCTTCCTTCACATACCCATTCACTTGGGACGGGAAGAAAGTGCCGGTCACCACAGATTGGCCACGCATGGTGGTCCGATGGATCGCCTGGATATCAATCGCGTGATACAGCGCCTGACGCACGCGCAGATCCCGCATTGGGTTGCGCCCCTTCACATCGGAATAGAGCAATTCATCCCGATGCACATCCATCGCCAGAAAGATGGTGCGCACTTCCGGGCCTTCCAGCACGCGGATATTCTGCGCCTGACGCAGCCGGTTCAAATCCTGCAAGGGCGGATCAAGCACAAAATCCACCTCACCGGACAGCAGCGCGGCGATGCGCGTCGCGTCAGAAGCGATCGGGCGGAAGACGATTTCCGTGATATTCGCTTCCCGGCTGGTTTCTTCCTTCCAGCCCCACCAATCATTATTGCGGGTCATCACGGTACGCACATCAGCCTCACGCGCGGTCAGGCGGAAGGCGCCGGTGCCGTTCGTGTTGCGCACCGTGTGCATTTCTTCCCGCTGGCGCGTATTCTGCGGCCGCGCGGCATTGTTTTTTTCGGACCAAGACCGCGACATCATGAAGACGGAGGCGATCTTATTGGGCAGGATCGGGTCCGGAATTTTGGTGATGATATCCACCACCAGCGGTTCCACCTGCACCGCGCGTTCCACCGTATCCACGTAAATCCCGTAATTGGAGGTCGGCGCCAAGGCGCGCGTTACGCTGAACACCACGTCATCCGCGGTGAAGGCTTCACCCTCATGGAACTTCACGCCATCGCGCAGCCAAAAGCGCCAGCGATTGGGTTCCTGCTGCTCCCATCGCGTCGCAAGCCCAGGGGCGAGGCCCAATTCCTGGGTTCGGCTGATCAGCGTGTCATAAATCTGCTGCAGCACCATCGAAACCGTGCCGACATTCTGGCTATGCGGGTCAAGGGTATTCGGGTCCCCTGATGCCGCCCAACGCACACTGCGTGCCTCGGCGCCGATGCTCCCTGCCGCGAGCCCAAGGGCCAGCGTAGCCACCCAAAACAGCTTCCGCATCCTGCTCTCCCTATTTTTGGTTGAAGCCAAGATTTTAGCCTATACGGGCCCCGGCCCTGCCGGGAAAGGGGTTTCGCGCCATGGATTTCGCCCTGCGCCAAACTGCTCTAACCTTCGCCGTCCAAGGGAGAGAGACGCAAAACCATGCCGCGCTTCGCCGCCAACCTTTCCATGATGTTCAATGAGGTCCCGTTTCTGGACCGTTTCGCCCTGGCCGCGAAAGCCGGCTTCAAGGGGGTGGAATTCCTCTTCCCCTATGAGCACCCGGCGGCCGAGATTGCCAAGCGGCTCAAGGATAATGGCCTGCAACAGGTGCTGTTCAATGCGCCAGCGGGGGATTTCGCCAAGGGCGAGCGCGGCATGGCCGCCATCCCCGGCAAGCAGGCCGCCTTCCGGGATAGCATCAAGCTCGCGCTCGAATACGCCGCCGCCCTTGCCTGCCCGCGCCTCCACATCATGGCGGGCCTCAAGCCCGAAGGGGTCGCGCATGACACGCTCACCGCTGTTTATGGCGCCAACCTGGCCTATGCTGCGGAAGAATGCGCCAAGGCCAGCGTGAAGCCCATCATTGAACCGATCAATCACCGCGATATTCCGGGCTTTTTCCTGAACACGACGGATCAGGCGGCGGCCATCATCGCCGCCATCGGTCCCGAAAAGCTTGGCCTGCAATTCGACCTTTACCATTGCCAGATCACGGAAGGTGATGTCGTCAAGCGGGTCGAGAAACACCTGCCGCTGATCGCCCATATGCAGGTCGCCGATACCCCGGGCCGCAATGAACCCGGCACTGGGGAAGTGAATTGGCCCTTCGTATTCAAGACGATTGACGCGCTTGGTTTCCGCGGCTGGATCGGCTGCGAATACCGCCCCGCCGGCGAAACCCTCGCCGGGCTTTCCTGGTTCGCCCCCTATAAGGACTGACACACAATGAAAATCGCCTTTATCGGCCTTGGCATCATGGGCCGCCCCATGGCCGGTCACCTCAAGGCCGCCGGTCACGACATCACGGTGGTCGAGCGCGCCAGCCTGAAGCCCGAGGACCGCGCCGCCTTCTCCGTCGCACCAGACGCGCGCAGCGCCGCGGCGGGCGCCGAGGCAGTCATCCTCATGGTGCCCGACACCCCTGATGTTGAAGCCGTGCTGTTCGGCGCCCACGGCGTCGATGATGGCGTGAGACCCGGCACCCTCGTGATCGACATGTCCTCGATCAGCCCGACCGCGACGAAATCCTTCGCGGAGAAGATCGCCGCGCTC
>JBDKIR010000379.1:0-3154 GCA_039797035.1 Pseudomonadota bacterium
CCCCGCTCTGCCGCGCCGAAAGCGGCACGAAAAGCCAGCCGGCCAATGCGGCCCATGCCATTAATGCCAACCCTCATGCCCGTGCTCCTGCCATTGGATTACCCAAAGCTTCAACCCGCGCCTGCAACGCCATGCGATCAAGCGTGGTGAAGGGTAGGCTTGTGAAAATATCCAGCCGGCGCCGTAGCGCTGCGTAAAGTTCGTTGAGTAGCGTCGCGCGTTCGGCGCCGCCGCCCGAAAATTTCGCTGGATCCGGCAAGGGCCAAGCCGCGCTGGTCATGGTATCGCCGAAATCCGGGCAGCGCTGACCTTCCAGCGTATCGCAAAGCGCGATGACGAAATCGAAACGCGGCGCTTCGGGGCCGGTGAATTCCTCCCAGGATTTGGAGCGCAAAGGCGCCACATCATGCCCAAGCGCCTGAAGCTGCGCGAGCACTTCCGGCAGCGGCCCATTGGGCGCGGGTTCCGACCCGGCGGAAAAGGCACGAAAACGCCCCGCACCGATCCGGTTCAGGATGGCTTCCGCCATGATGGAACGCGCCGAATTGCGCGTGCAGAGGAACAGCACCCGCATGGCCCGGCCCGGGGCGGTGATGGGCGCTGTTGCCCCACCCAGAAACCCGACCAGCGCGGCAAAGGCCGCAGGCGCGCTGGCATAAAGCACCTGGCGCCCCTGGCGCTGCGGCGTGACCAGACCGGCTTCTTCCAGCGCGCGCAAATGGAAGGAAAGCGTGGATGGCGGCACGCCGAGGGCTTCGGCGATTTCCCCTGCCGCCAGGCCTTCAGGCCCTGCGCTTTGCAGGTTTTGGATCAGGGCCAGGCGCGTCGGCTGGCCCAAGGCGGCAAAAGCCGCAGCGGCGGATTCTGTTTCCATATTTCCAGTATAATGGAAACAATACCTGGCGCACGTGAAGCTTTCATGACAGGGCGGGCGCCCTACCAGCCATTCACCCGATCCCAGACGGCAATCACCTCATCCCCGCCATCCACGACGTAATAACGGTCATGCGCGGCGACGGTCAGGCAGGTATGGTTCGGTGCCACACGCACCAGGGCACCGACGGGCAGTTCCGCGAAAGGCAAGGGGCCGTCGCCGCGCACTTCGCCATGTTCCTGATGGGTGCGCACGACAATCGCCTCCCCAAAGGACCATTTGCCGTGGCGGTCCAGCATGACACCGAAGCCAAGATCCTTCGGCGCCGCCTGGGTGCTGCGGTCCTTGGAAAGCGCAATGCCCCCCGCATCAATCAGCACCGCATTGCGATCCTGCTTGCGGGAAGTGACGGCGGAAAGCACCGTCACCGCGATATCTTCCATACCATGCGTGCCGATCTGGCCCTGGAACAAATCGCCGAACATATAAACACCGGCGCGGATATCCGTGATGCCGGCCATGGATTGCCCGTAAAGCGCGGTGGGTGAAGACCCGGCTGAGACAACGCGCGGCGTGATGCCCATGCCGCGCAAACGCTCGGCCGCCAGTACAGCACCGGCGCGTTCGGCTTCCGCCACTTTGCGCATGCCGTCTTCGCTGCGTTCCGCATAGGAATGCCCGGCATGGGTCATGATACCGGCGCAGCGCGCGCCGAGGCGCTGCGCGATTTCAGCAAGCTTGTCCGAATCCGGCGCAATGCCGCCGCGGCCTTCGCCGCAATCAACCTCGATCAAGGTGGGCAGAATACCGGGATGGGCGGCGATGGCGCTGGCGACATCCGCGTCATCGGTGATGATCTTTACGTCATTGCCCTGGGCGTTGATCGCCGCGATGGCGTCCAGTTTTTGCGGCGTGATACCGACCGCATAGATCTGATCCCGATAGCCGCCGCCGGCGAAATACCGTGCCTCCGCCACCGTGCTGACGGTGATCGGCCCGTGATCCGGTGCAGCAAGCGCGGCCACCGCCAGGCTTTTCGCCGTTTTCATATGCGGGCGCAGCTTCAAGCCAGGATGCCGCGCCACGGCATCAGCCATGCGCGTCAGATTGCGCTTCAGAATGCCAAGTTCCAGTACCAGGCAGGGGGTGTGCAGATCATCCAGCTTCATGGCCAGCGCGCTTCCTTATCAATCGGCAGAACAGGTCTTGGCATATGCTTCCAGTCAAAGCGCGTCAGGATGGGAGAGGTGAGGCCCGGGCAATCAACCTCGACAATCTGTTCATGCTTGAAGAATTCATCAAAGCCACCGCGGAAATGCCCGCGGGATTTCACCACCACGGCGCGTGCCTTCGCCACATCCAGGCCGAGATGTTCGAAAAACGCGGGATCGGCGCATTGCGTGCGAATGGAAATCACCACGACGGTGATGCCACCGATCTTGATCGCTGCCGTGGCGCCGAGTGTCATGGCCGTGCCAGCGAAAATACCGCGCCGCCCGGTCACACGGCCATCGGAAAGCGCCACCACTTCCGCTTCCGCGCTGAAGGGCTTGCTGAAGGGATCATCCGCTGCGACATCGCGGTTGAAGCGCGCGGTGAAGCGGGCACCCTTGCCAAGCTTATGCGCTTCCGCCGCCAAGGCGGGGTCATGGATCACACCCACCAGGCAATCCTGCACCTGGGCGCGATGGAAAGATTCCAGAATCCACATGGTATTGCCGCGCCCGCCGCCGCCGGGATTATCGGCAACGTCAGCGAAAGCCAGCGGCACAGGGCTATGCAGCGCCTTTTGCGTGGTATCTTCCAAAGCGGTCAGATTGGCGATGAAACGCCCGCGCCTTTCCCATGCCGCCGCCGCCAGCCGATCAGCCAGCGCTTCCGCTGCGGCCTTGTCTGTCGCGGTGATGATTACTGCCATGCCATTGAAGGGCGTATCGCCATAGGCAAAGCCGCCCATGATGGAAACATTGGCAATACGTTGATCCTGCGCCGCCCATTCCTGGCCGAGGTTGATGACCTCAGCATAGGGACCCTGCGCGGTCAGCATGGAAACGGTGGGTGCAACAATCGGCAAGCGGCGGAAAGCGCGGTGGAAACGCTCACCAGCCAAAAGCCGACGCATCAGTGCGGCACTTTCCGCGCCGCGTTCGCGCATATCCAGATGCGGGTTGGTACGATAGCCGACAAAAACATCAGTCAGCGCCACCATACGGTCTGAGACATTGCCATGCAGGTCGTAGGAACAGACCAGCGGCACATCGCCCAGAATATCGCGGATCA
>JBDKIR010000380.1:0-4934 GCA_039797035.1 Pseudomonadota bacterium
TTGACAATGACAAGCATCAGGAAGCCCTGAGCCAAATGGCCCGGGCCCTGGCCGCGCAGGCGCAAGCGGTGGCCAGCACACGTCTGGCAGGTGAATAGACAGGGCCTGCCCGGCCTGATTCCCCGCATCGTCAATTTTGGCTAAACTCGCGGGATGGAAGAATCACGCGCCGGCAATGTTCCTGAATACGGGGTCTCTGATCTTGCCGGCGCCATTCGCCGGACGCTGGAAGGCGCCTTTGGCCGTGTTCGGGTGCGTGGCGAAATCACGGAATTGAAGCGCTACCCATCCGGGCATGTCTATCTCTCGATCAAGGACCAGGAAGCGAAGATCGAGGCGGTTATCTGGAAATACGCGCTGCGCAATATCGGGACCATGCCGGAAAATGGTGTGGAAATGATCGCCACGGGGCGTATTTCCACCTATGCGGATCGCTCAAAATACCAGCTTGTCATTGAACGGTTGGAATATGCCGGCGAAGGCGCGCTCTTGGCGCGGATTGAAGCACTCCGCAAAAAGCTGCTCGAAGAGGGCCTGTTTGATGAAGCGCGCAAACGCCCGCTGCCCCGGCTGCCCGGTGTTATCGGGGTCGTCACCAGTGAAAAAGGCGCGGTTATTCAAGATATTCGTACCACGCTAGCGCGCCGTTTCCCACGCACCATCCTGCTTTGGCCGGTTGCGGTTCAAGGCCAAGGGGCCGCCGAACAAATCGCTGCCGCCATTCGTGGTTTTTCCGACCTGCCGCCCAATGGCCCCATACCCCGCCCCGACATTCTGATTGTGGCGCGCGGCGGCGGAAGTCTTGAAGATTTGATGGCCTTCAATGAGGAAGCCGTGGTGCGCGCCGCAGCGGCCAGCACCATTCCGCTGATTTCCGCGGTCGGCCATGAGACCGATACCACGCTGATTGATTTCGCCTCGGACCGCCGCGCACCAACGCCAACAGCAGCTGCGGAACTCGCCGTGCCCGCACGGGCGGAATTGACCGCGGCCCTGGCGCAAACCGGCGCCCGGCTGGCCCAGGCCGCGACCGGCCTCACCAACCAGGCACGGCTCCGGCTCCTCCGGGCAGAGCGAGGCTTACCCGATATCCCGACACGCTTGGCGCAATCGCGCCAACGCCTGGATGATTGGGGCGAAAGACTGCCTCGGGCGGCGCTTTCCCTTTTAGGCGGATATGCCCAAAGAATCGGCGGCATTCGCATCCCCCATCCGCGTGAGGGGATTTTGGCCCGACGGGCCGCCGTTGAATCTTGCGCCTTACGCTTGGGGGCAGCTTGGTCCCGACGCCGCGATGGGCTCGCCAATGCCCCCGCGCTCGCCAGGCTCTCTCCCGCGCCCTTGCATGCGGCGCTCCGCCAAGGACGGGCGGTGCTGGAAGGGCTTTCTGGGCGGTTGGAAAGTGCCTCCTACACATCTGTTCTTGCGCGCGGCTTTGTCCTGGTGCGCGATGCCAAAGGCGCATCGATCGGCAGCGCCAGCGCGGTAAAGCCCGCCCAAAGCCTGCGCCTGACCTTCACAGATGGGGAGGTCGCGGTGACGGCAGATGGTTCCAGGCAGGGAAAATTGTTATGAAACAGGGCGGTGCGGCCCTGCCGCCGATGGATATCAAGCTGCCGCGCCGCTTGGCCTTGGGCCTGCCCGCGCTTCTGTTCAGCACGCCATGCCAAGCCCTCAGCCTGGACGCCGCGATGTTGACCCAAGGCGGGCTGGTGCTGGGCCATACCCTGCCCGGTACCCGCCTGACGCTGGATGGGCGGAATATTCGGGTTTCAGCGCAGGGCGATTTTGCCTTTGGCTTTGGCCGCGACCATGCCGCCAGCGCCCAATTGCTTGTCAGCGCCCCCGGCGGCCGGCCGGAAACCCAGACCCTGAACATTACGCGGCGCCAATGGCAGGTTGAACGCATTACCGGGCTGCCGCCAGCGCAGGTCACGCCCGATGCTGTAATGCTGGCGCGCATTACCCGCGAGCGCGAGAAGCTCGCCAGCATACGCGCCCTGGATACCCCCCTCACCGGCTTTGCCGGTGGCTTTGTCCGCCCTGCACCCGGGCGCATTTCCGGGGTTTTTGGCAGCCAGCGCATCCTGAATGGGCAGCCGCGCCAACCGCATTACGGCCTGGATTTCGCCGCGCCCACTGGAACGCCGGTGCTTGCCACGGCGTCAGGCCGGGTGACGCTGGCGGATGAATTTCATTTTTTTGGCCGCCTGATTGTGGTGGATCATGGGCATGGGGTGAATTCACTTTATGCGCACCTTTCAGAAATTGACGTCTCTGAGGGGAGCATGGTGACCCAGGGACAAAAAATCGGCGCCATCGGCGCAACGGGCCGAGTGACCGGACCCCATCTGCATTTTGGCCTTTCCTGGTATCAGCTTTGGCTCAACCCTCAGCCCGTGGTCTTGCCGGCCTAGACGCATGCCCCAAGGTGCTGCTGCCCCCTTATTCGGGCGCTTTGGTTGCACGAGCCATGCCAGGGCGCATATTATCGACGAAATGCCTTTAATTTTTGGGATTTTCCGCAATGCAGGGCCTGCCGCAGATCATTAGCCTGGTACCGCAGACCGGCCTGCAATTCGTCGATATCCGGTTCAACCTGGATCGGTTGCCGCGCGCGCCCCGTTCATTCTGGGAACAGCCATTGCCGTCTGGCGCCGAGGGCACCAGCAAAGGCTTGGTCAATCTGCGCCGATTGACCGAGGGTGGGGATGGATCCCTCTTGGACCCTATCAGCGGCCAAACACCCCCGGATATGGAGATTTATCAGATCGGGCGCGGCCAGGCGCTGGAATCTGCGCTGGGGCGCTGGGTTCCGCTACCCTTCTTTCGGGTCGCCGCCGTCGGCGGCAGTGGGAAGGAGGTTTACGACAAAGGCCCCACCAATTGGGTGCGCATCAGAATTGCCGCGCTTTCCGCGCCGGATGAGGAAGGCAATACCCATCACGCGGTCTTGGCCTTCGATACCGCGCTCCGCACCCGGGAAGAAGGGCGCCCCTATACGGCCATTTCACCAGCCGATAGCGAACGCGCCGGGGAGTTCACTTTTGTCGCTGATCGGGAACAAACCAGCTGGTTCATGAATGAACCCTGGCTCATTCAATGGCTCGAAGAACAATTGAATGAGGCCCGTGCTGCAACTGGCCGCCGCCCTCGGCCGGAAGATGAAGAACGCGCCTGCGAACATTGGGCGCGCTACATTACGCTCGTCGAATTACTCGGCGAGGCGCGCATCCTGCCCCGCGTAAAGCTGGTTGATGTCGTCTCCAGCAGCCGGTCCTATGAACCCATCAGCGTTGATCTGGTGCTTGATATCGGCAATGCGCGGACCTGCGGCATTCTGGTTGAGGATGAACGCGACAGTCGGCTCAATTTGAATAACAGCTATCCGCTGAAACTGCGCGACCTGAGTATGCCGGAAAAGAGCTATGCTTTTCCGTTTGAAAGTCGCGTTGAATTTGCGCGCGCCAGCTTTGGCAAGGACGCGCTGAGCCGCCGTTCTGGGCGCGGCAATGCCTTTCAGTGGCTGAGCCCCGTGCGCATTGGGCCAGAGGCGGTAAGGCTTTCTGCCGCCGCGCGCGGCAATGAAGGCGCAACAGGCTTGTCATCCCCTAAGCGCTATCTTTGGGATGAACGCCCCACCACACAGGTTTGGCGCTTCAATGGTGTTGCCGCCGATGGTGTAACCACGGAACCGCCTGTGAGTGGCAGTTTCATGGCTTGGGTCACGGAAGATGGCGAAGTCTTGCGTGCCAAACCGCGCGGCCGTGGCGCTGGCCCCAGACAGCCAGCCGTGCGCGCGCGGTTCAGTCGTTCTTCCTTGATGAGTTTCCTGCTGGCCGAAATTCTTCTGCAAGCCCTGTCACAGATCAATGCCGTGGAAACCCGCTATGCGCGGAGTTTCCCCGATGTGCCGCGCCGTTTGCGCCGCATTCTGTTGACCATGCCCCCTGCCATGCCCTTGGCGGAACAGCGCATCTTCCGTTACCGCGCTGAAGCGGCCGTGCGCCTTGCCTGGGATATGATGGGATGGGGCACACCCGGCACCAATGCCGCAACCCCGCCGCCGGAACCACGGATCATTGCCAATCTGGATGAGGCGACCGCGACACAGTTGGTTTTCCTTTACACTGAGGCAAGCCAAAGGCTGCGCGGTGATCCGGCGAGCTTCTTTGCCCTTACCGGCCGCAGCCGCGATGGTTATGGCAAGGCCCCTTCTCTCCGGGTCGCCAGCATCGATATCGGTGGTGGCACGACCGATCTGATGATCTGCACCTATTCCGCCGAACATGGGCAGGAGATTGAGCCGCGCCAGAATTTCCGCGAAGGCTTCCGCCTGGCCGGCGATGAGGTCCTGCAGGAAGTCATCCAAAGCATTATCCTGCCGCAATTGGAAACTGCCCTGGCGCAGGCTGGCGCGCGTGAACCAAAAGCCCTGCTGCGCGAAGTATTGGGGGGAGATCGGGGCGCGCAAAGCGAATTGGAACGCCATTTGCGCCGCCAATTCGTTACGCAAGTCCTGGAACCTACCGGGCTTGCCATTCTGCATGGCTACGAAAAACTGACTGATCGCAATACAGGCGAATTCATGCGCGACACGTTGGCGCATATCCTGCAGAGCCGTGATATTGCTGCGCCGCTGCATTATTTTGAACAGCAAGCAAGCCGTGCGGGCGCCATTGGGTTTTCCTTATCCGCCCTTGAAATCGCCGCTGCTGCAGGCGGCGTTGACGCCATTGTGCATGCCGCCTTGGGCCAGGTGATCGCTGATCTCTGTGAGGTGGTCTACGCCTTTGATTGCGACTGGTTGCTGCTATCGGGCAGACCATCACGCATGCGCGCGGTCTTTGATATGGTGCTGGCCAAAATGCCGGTGCCGCCGCATCGCATTGTTGGCATGCATCGGTATCGTGCCGGAAGCTGGTACCCCTTCC
>JBDKIR010000381.1:0-3084 GCA_039797035.1 Pseudomonadota bacterium
TCCATTCCTGGCGCGATGCGCGGCATGAAAACGCCGCCGCCGAGGCATTACGCGCAGCCTTGCCTGGGGTTTTCATCACGACCTCGGCCGAGGTGCTGCCGCAGATCAAGGAATTTGAACGCTTCTCCACGGCGGCGGTGAATGCCTATGTGGGGCCGATTGTCTCGCGCTATCTGGCGCGGTTGCGCGGGCGTTTGGAAAAGGCGGGCTATGGCGGGCCGGTATTTGTCATTCTCTCCCATGGCGGTGTGGCGCCGGTTGAAGAAGCCGCGCGCTTGGCGGCGGGCACAGCGCTATCCGGTCCGGCGGGCGGTGTTGCGGCCGGTGTTGCCTTGGCGGAACGGGGCCTTGGGCAGGATCTGATCACTTTTGATGTCGGCGGCACCTCCACCGATATTGCGTTGATCCAGGAAGGCGATGCCGCGCTGGGCCGTGGCCGCGATGTGGCGGGTGAGCGTATTGCGCTGGAAAGCCTGGATATCGTGACCCTTGGCGCGGGCGGTGGTTCCATCGGCCATATCGGCGCGGGCGGCACCTTGCAGGTTGGTCCACGCAGCGCCGGCGCGGTGCCGGGGCCGGCGGCCTATGGCCAGGGTGGCACGGAACCGGCGGTGACGGATGCCAATCTGGTGCTGGGCTATCTGGATGCCGCGAATTTCCTGGGTGGCAAGCGCAAGCTGGATATGGCGGCGGCGGAACGCGCTTTTGCGACACTCGGCGCCAAGCTTGGGCTGGATGCCATGGCCGCGGCAGCGGGTGTGCACAGGCTGGCGAATATCCGCATGGCGGATGGGATTCGTGTCGCGACCGTCAGGCGCGGCGTTGATCCGCGTGATTTCTGCCTATTGTCTTTCGGCGGTGCGGCTGGGCTGCATGCCAGTGCGGTGGCACGGGAATTGGGCATGCAACGCGTCGCAGTGCCTTTCTTTGCGGCGGGGCTTTCCGCCTGGGGCATGCTGCATACGGATTTGCGCTACGAGATGGCGCGCAGCGAATTGAATACAGGCGGCGTGCCGGATGATGATGCGTTGCGCGCCATTTGGGCTGCGCTGGAAACGGAAGGCCGTGCGCGAGTCGCCAGTTGGTTTGGTGGCACGGTGGAAACACGCCGCGCGGCGGATATGCGCTATGGCGAACAGGTTTTTGATATCGCCGTGCCGCTCGATCATGTCGCCTGGGAAGGGGCAGGGCTTGCCGACCGGCTCCGCGATGCTTTCCACGCCCGCCATGAAGCGCTGTTCACCTATGCGCTCCGGCAGGAAGAAGTGGTGCTGGTGAATGCCAGGCTCGCGGTGATTGGCCGCTTGCCGCCCATGCCCGCACCGGCCGGCAAGGCGGCAGGTACCATGGCAGCGCCGCGCGCTACGCGGCGTATCGTGCTGGAAGAAGGCCCGGTTGAAGTGCCGGTCTATGATTTTGCCGCCCTTGGCGCGGATCAACCGGTGGCGGGACCCGCGATTGTTGAAAGCGATACCACCACAGTGTTGTTGTTGCGGGGAGATACCGCACGCATGGATGCGCGCGGCTGGCTCGACATCGCCTTACCGACGGAAAGCTAGAGCGTGTTGCGTTCACATGGCTTCACGCAACCCGCTCTAGTTCAATATTTTTCGAGCATCTTCACCCGTTCAGATGATTCCATCTGAACGTGATCTGCTCTTAGCGGCGGTTGCTGTGATGCCGCCGCCGCAAGGCCTCACCTCACCTTGCGGGGGTGGGTGGTGGCAGGCTTGGGGCGGCGGGGGCAGCGGGCGTCGCGGGCTTGTCGGCGGCGATGCTTTCACCCTGCCGCGCGGTCCATTGACCGGCGCTTTCCAATTGCCGACCCGTCCAGCGCATGGCGCGCCCAAAGGCAGAGGTGGTTTCCTCCGCCGCCTTGCCCACCGCGGCGCCGGCGCGGTCCGTCAGGCTCGGCGCCGCTGGCGATGACGGCGCGGCTTGCACTGGTGCAGCTTGCGGCGGGCTGGATTGCGGTGCCGGTGTTGGCGGCGGCAGGCTTTGCGCCAGGCTTGCGCCACTCACACCCACCCAAAAAGCAAGGATCAACTGCCGCATTGACGTTTCTCCTGAAAGCGCATTCGCAAAACCGCTAAATGCCACGCTGAGTTCAGCCAAGCACCAGCATCACCCAAAAGGGTAGCGTCAGCAAAGAAGCGATATGTTCGGTTGTGGTAATCGCTGCCATTAATTTCGCATCACCACCCAATGCACGCGCCATCACGTAGGATGTCGCAGCGGTGGGCAGCGCCATGAAGATCACGGCCGCCGCCAAGGGCAAGGCTTCCAGCCCGCTCAACCGTCCCAGCGCATAGGTAATGGCCGGCATCCCGATCAATTTGAGAATCCCGGTCAGTGCCTGGGTTGGGATCCGGTCCGTGAAGGATTCCAGGGACAAGGCCGCGCCAACGCATAACAGGCCGAGCGCCACGGAAGCCCGCCCCAAAGCCTCAATGGTTGGCTTCAGGCCCGGCGGAAAGCCACCAAGCGCTGCGATGGTGAAACCCAGCACGCAGGCGATCATCAGCGGGTTCAGCGTCAATTGCCGCAGGATCGCCAATGGCCTTGGGCGGCCCTGGCTGCCCGCCATGGCAAAGGCCAGCGTCGTGACGCTTTGCACGAAAGGCACAATGATCCCGGTGGCCACCGCACCAAAGCCGGTGCCCGGGGCGCCGAAGATCGCCCCGACAATGGCAAAGCCCATCAGATTATTGAACCTGATGCCGCCTTGCAGAATGGATGTCATGGCGGGGTGCCCATGCCCCATCACCCGCGCCAGCAGCACCGAAATCACCGTGCCGGTCGCGAGCGCCCCCCAAATGGTAAAGGCCATGGCCCCCAAGGGCAGCCGCGCCGGGTCAACCTGCGATAACGCCGCCAGAATAAGGCTCGGCAGCAGGACCCAGTAGATCAGCTTTTCCATCCCGGCCCAAACCGCATCCACCGGCAGAAGAAAGCGCTTCAGCACGGCGCCCAAGGCCAGCAGCGCAAAAGCCGGGACGAAAGCATCCAACCAGAGTGCCATGATGAAAAGCTCAGATCCGGTGCGGGGCTGCGGGGGGCGCAGTCCAGACTGGCGGGGGCGGC
>JBDKIR010000382.1:0-3154 GCA_039797035.1 Pseudomonadota bacterium
AATTCAGAAACCAGTGCAGGTAGCAGCATGGTGGATAGAAGCCGGGAATAGGCATCATTGGCTTTGTCATAAGCCTCACCAGATCCGGGAAGCCCAAGCTGAGTGAGGTTTGTAAATACACCCCCGGGGTCCAAGGACCGCATCAAGCCATAGGCTTGGTCCAGGACTTCCCAATCCACGCCCGCCTGCTCCGCTGCAGGATTTTGCCGTGCTTCTGCAGCTATCGTGGCGGCTTGGCGCTCAGCCTCATTCAACTGCGCTTCCGTACGATAGGCATGGAAAATCCAGATGGCAGCCACCAGCAGAAAGGTCGCGATGGATGCGCCATAACCAAGGGCATGGAACAGAGCCAAGCGGCGTTCTGTCTTTCTATTCTGCCCTGCCAGCTTCGCCTCAGCGAAGACGAATCTAGGCAGAATGGACTCCAGGAAGAATGATTTGCCGGCCACCACCGCTTCGGTAGTTTGCTGGCGCATCATGGACAGCAAATCGCCGCCACCTGAACGCGGACTGGGCGCCGCCGCCACGCCACCTGTCACGCTCGTCAAGAAAATGCCGCGCGGGGTGACTTGGGATTGGGTCTTGCCACGAGCAAAAATCTTCTCGGCCACCACGAGGAGCGATTTGCACAGGCGGGATAGATCATGCGGGAAAGCGAAAATCGCGCTTCGACGGCGCAGTTCACCTTCCTCATGCAGCCGATAAGGCACCCGCGCAAGCGCGACTTCGTTGATCTTATCTAGCCCGATACGGAGATTTTTCGATATCTCGGCATCATTCTTGAGGTCGAGCGGGAGCGAAAGGCCCAAAATCTGGCCACGTCCGGCAATATCAAGATCACTATAGGTTTCCGCAAAGCCTGGCAGGAGATCAAGCTTATTCACCACCAGATAGACCGGCACCTTGATATTCAATACGCGTTCAATATCGCTCAGGCGTGCACGGATCTTCTGGACGAATTCGGGATTTTCCTCATCCGCCGATTGCTGCAGCATATCAGCGCTGACGGTGATGATCACGCCATTGAGCGGCTGACGGGGACGGTGTTGTAACAGCAGGTCGAGCAAGGCGCGCCACGCCCGCCCAGAGGCTGGCTCGCTTATCTCCTGCAGGGTATAGCGGCCAGCGGTGTCCATGATCATGGCCTGATCCGTCAACCACCAATCGCAATTACGGGTGCCGCCGGCGACCAGATTGGCCTCATTGGCCAGACCTTCCTTGGAGAAGAAAGGAAGGCCAGATCTTTGCAGAATGCTTGTTTTGCCCGAACCAGGGGGGCCAATCATCAGATACCAGGGCAGTGCATAAAGGTTTTTCTCCTTGCCCTGGGTTTCCTTCTGCGCCTCAATCGCTACCAGGATCTTTTCCCGCAGCGCCTGAATCTCCTCCTCTTCCAGGGAGCGCGGAATTTCGACAAGTTCCTGATTGCCCGCCAACCCATCAAGAATGCGCTTGCTTGCCCTGCGCGCGCGCCAGAGCACAAATAAGTTCCAGAACAGCCAGCCGAAGAAAAGCGCTGCGGCAAAAATAAGGCGGGAACTGACGCTGGCAAATGGCTCGTACTCACCCAATTGCAATAAGGGCCCAAAGAACCATACGCCCAGCGCAATGATAGTCAGGACCAATAGAATGATCAGACGTCTTAGGGAAAAAAGGCTGCGAAGCATTCGTGACGTTCCCTATTCAGTCGCCTGAATCAAACGAAGGGCGGCCAGCACAACACTATTTTGGTCCGAGATCCGAATGAACAGAAAAACGTAAAGTGCCACGGCCAAAACGCCGCAGCCAACCGCTGTCACCCATGGGGGCAGCCAGCCGCGCAATTGCCCCTGGCCTGTTTCAGGCACGCAGGCCCCAGCCAAGGAAGACGGCCGCGCCTGCCGCCGTGTGCTAATGAGGCGACCCAGCGAAATGCGCAGTTCGTACAACTGGCTTTCGCCCTGTTCCTGCAGCCGGTACCTGCCCTTGAAGCCAAGCGAGAGACAGATATCGATCAACTCAATCAGATCGATATTGCCATCGATATCCTTCTGCAGTTCAGCCAGCATGGCGAATAGCTTTTCACCGCCCCAGGTTTCGCCATGCAGCGTTGCCAAAAGGCTGCGCTGGGACCAGATGCTCTTGGCGCCCCAGGGCGTGCTGAGTACGGCTTCATCCAAGGCGGCGCAGAGAATATAGCGTGCTGCTGTCGTCACAATCTCATTGCAGCCACGTTCGCGCAGCGCCACGGATAATTGCTTCAAATCTGTTAGCAATTCCGCATGCAATCCATTCGGATCGCGATGATCATTGGAAAGGCGCAAAGGCGCCATGCGGAGCAGCAAGCCCATGCTGACGGAGACAATGACGTTATTGACATAAAGCCCACCCGAAGCGCCCTGCGGCGGCGCCAGCAAATTTGGCTCCGCCAGCCGAATGCTGGGCTCTGATCGTGGTGGGGCGGCAGTCAGCGTTGGTTGTTCAAGGATGAGAACCGTCGGTTCTGCATCCTGCAATGTGGGCGCACCCATAATGCCAGCGCGCACATCGAGAAATGGCTCAATCCCAAGATCACGATCGGGGTGACGCCCACTCATCGTGACGCTTCCGACGCCGGCCTGGAACGAATGGCCCACAGTTCCAGCGCCAGATCGGGCCATTCGCCGCCAATATGCACTGCCAGCGCCACGGAATTATTCATGCGCCGCCACATATCCCCGCTGCGGTCCAGCTCGAAATAAGTGGTACCGGTCTGATACGGAATTTCACGCGGCGCCACCGGCAATGGCATCAGCGACAAGCCGGGCACCTGCAAACTGACAAGATCGCGCACGGATTCAAGCGGCCCGATCTTGGTTTGCGGCGGCAGCCCGGCGCGCAATTCCTCTGGCGGACGTGCCGCGCGCGCCGTGAGCACAAGCTGCCTCGCGCCCATGAGCAGGGCGCGATCGCGGATTTGAGAGAGCCAAAGCCCGTGCTGGCGTTGTTCCATCGGCAAAGCGGTGGCTGCCGCTTCCGCGAGTGTACCAAGTGACTTTGAAATGACCGCAACCGCACTCTGAAAGGATGTGGTGGGGTCCGCATGACGCCACGCGGGGAGCGCCGCGGGCTTGCGCGTTGGCGTGAAAATCGAGAGATCACCCGCAAGACGCAGGCATTCCCTGTAGGCCAGTTC
>JBDKIR010000383.1:0-2659 GCA_039797035.1 Pseudomonadota bacterium
CGCGCGCTTACTGGGTGGTGCGCGCCATTACCGGCAGCGAAAAGGATGACAGTGTCGCGGCCGAGGATCGCTTTGCCGAGCTTTCCGCCCATTTCCCCGGCCGGGTTGGCCTTGCCCATGGCTTGCAGGATGTGGCCGTGCGCGAAGCCGCCTTGGGCGATTTCGCCGCCGGGCGGACCAATATCCTGGTCGCCACCACCGTCATTGAAGTCGGCGTCGATGTGCCGGAAGCGACCATCATGCTGATTGAACAGGCGGAACGCTTCGGCCTCGCCGCGCTGCATCAGCTCCGTGGCCGTGTCGGGCGAGGGAAGGAGGCGTCTTCCTGCCTTTTGGTGCATTCGCCGGGCCTTAATGAGGGTGAAAAGCGGCGGCTTTTGGTGCTGCGCGATAGCGAAGATGGCTTTGTCATCGCGGAGGAGGATCTGAAATCGCGCGGGGGCGGTGATGCGCTGGGGGCGCGGCAGGCCGGGCTGCCCGGCGGGCGGCTTTTCGACCCCCGAGAAGATCCAGAGGAATTTTCCCGCCTGGTGCAGATTGCCCATCGGGATGCGGAGGCTTTGCTGACCCGCGATGCGGACCTGACCTCGGCCAGGGGGGAGGCTGCGCAATTATTGCTGAAGCTTTTTGGTCATGACCTCTCCCTCGCGCCCTTGGATGCGGGCTGAGCGATACCGCCGGGGGCTTGCAAGGCGGGGCGGGAAGGATCAAATCGCCGCGCGTATTCTCAATAATCAATGGGTTCAGGCAAGGATAAGGGGAGATAGGCTTTGGCTGCGCTGATCGAAATCGAGCGCCTGACCAAGCGCTTTGGCGCCTTCACCGCTGTTGATGATGTGTCCTTTGCGGTGAACCGGGGCGAAGTCGTGGGCTTTTTGGGGCCCAATGGCGCCGGCAAATCCACCACCATGAAAATGCTGGCGGGCTTCGTCACCCCAAGCGCGGGCACGGCGCGGATTTGCGGCCAGGATGTGATTGAAGCGCCCGTCGCGGCGAAGCGCATGCTCGGCTATTTGCCCGAAGGGGCGCCGACCTATCCCGAAATGACCGTGACGGGGTTTCTGGCCTTCATCGCGCGCATTCGCGGTTTTGGCGGCGCCGAGGCAGAGCAGCGTATGGCGCGTGCCATGGCGATGACGCAGTTGGAAGGCGTGCGCCTGCAACCGATTGAGACCCTGTCCAAAGGTTTCAAGCGCCGTGTCGGTCTGGCGCAGGCGCTGCTGCATGACCCGCCCGTGCTGGTGCTGGATGAACCAACCGATGGCCTGGACCCCAATCAGAAGCATGAGGTGCGGGAATTGATCCGCCGCATGGCGCCCGAAAAGGCCATCGTGATTTCAACGCATATCCTGGAAGAGGTGGATGCGGTCTGCACCCGCGCCATCATTATTGCCCGCGGCAAGGTGTTGGCGGATGCCACGCCGAAAGCCCTGGAAGCGCCAGGCAAAACGCTTGAGCAAGTCTTCCGTGACCTTACCCTGAAGCGAGAGGCCGCCTGATGCGCGCTGCCCTTTTGGTCGCCCGCCGCGAATTGGCGGGGTATTTCGCAACCCCGGTCGCTTACGTCTTCATCGTGATCTTCCTGATGATGGCGGGTGCGATGACCTTCAGCCTGGGCGGCTTTTTCAGCCGTGGCCAAGCGGATCTTGGCCCGTTTTTCGGCTTTGTGCCGTGGTTGTTCCTGTTTCTGGTGCCCGCGCTGACCATGCGGCTTTGGGCAGAGGAACGCCGGCTTGGCACGATTGAATTGCTGCTGACCTTGCCCATGGCGCAATGGCAGGCGGTGCTTGGCAAATTCCTTGCCGCTTGGGCCTTTTGCGCCATTGCGCTGGCGCTGACTTTTCCGCTGATCATCACCGTCAATTACCTCGGGCAGCCGGATAATGGCGTAATTGCCGCGGGTTATGGTGCGTGTTTGCTGATGGCCGGGGCCTATCTTGCCGTGGGTGCCGCCATGTCGGCGCTGACGAAGAACCAGGTCATCGCCTTTGTGCTGGCGGTTGCTGTCTGCTTCATTTTTGCGGTGGCGGGCAGCGCGCTGGTGACGGATTTCCTGAGCCAACGCCTGCCTGTGCTGGCGGAAATCGCTCGCCTGGTCTCGCTGACCGAGCGCTTCAATGGGCTAACGCGCGGCGTGATCGCATTGCGCGATGCGGTGTTCTTCGCCTCCTTCATCGGGTTCTGGCTTTTTGTGAATGCGGTGGTGCTGGACCACCGGAAGGCTGACTGAAAAATGACCGGGCAGACAAAAACACAGCCGCCCAAGGCCGCATCGCGGCGGGTTTGGACTTCAGCACTTGGCATCGTGGCGGCATTCGCCCTTGCCGTCGGCGTCAATCTGCTGGTCGAACGCTTTGCGCCGCGTGCGCGGCTCGATCTCACAGCGCAAAAACTTTACACGCTGTCGGAAGGCACGCGCAGCGTGTTGTCCGGGCTGCAAGACCCGGTGACCTTGCGGCTATTTTATTCACGCAAACTCGGCACCGCCATTCCCGCCTATGGCGCTTATGCGGAACGCGTGCGCGCCATGCTGGATGAATATGTCGCCGTCGCCGGTGGCAAGCTGCGCCTGGATATCCTGGACCCGGAACCCTTCAGCGAAACCGAAGACCGCGCCTTGGCTTATGGGCTGCAAGGTGTACCGGTGGATCAATCCGGT
>JBDKIR010000384.1:0-3603 GCA_039797035.1 Pseudomonadota bacterium
TGGGCCGGCCGATGGATGTCGCCCCCAGGCGCGCCGCAGCGCCATAGGCTTCTTCATCATCCGGCAGGGCCAGCCAGCGCAGCGCGCCATTTTCGAAGCGCGCGACATAAAGCCGGCCATCATCCAGCGCATCGGCTTCGCGCGCCGGTTCGTCAGACACGAAGCGCCACAAAAAGCCGCCTGCCCGACCATCGGCCAGGAAGACCACCGCGCGGCCATCCGTGGATAGGGCGGCGGCAATATCGCGCGCCGCCAAGCCGCCCAATTCGGTGCGCTTCACCGGGACGGATTGCGGTTCCATCGCGTCCAATTCCACCACATGGCCGGTCTGCGCCGCCTGCACACCCGCAAGGCGCCGTGTCCATGGGGCGGCTTCACCTTCCGTCAGCAGGAAACTGCCCCAGGGTGTGGCACAGCCGCCGGTCACGCCCAGCACGCCTTGCACCGGCCCGCCGCCACCGCCCATGCGGCACAGGCTGCGCGCGGTGAGCCGACGGGCCTGATAACCGCCATCCGCGACCATCCAGACCCGGCCGCGCCGTTCAATATTGACCAGGCTGATGCCTTGCATGGCGCCGGCAATATCGGGTTGATCCCGCCCATCCGGGAAGGCCATCACCGGGTCCACACCAGGATGCGCCACGGCCAAAACGGCACGTTGAATGCCATCGGCGGCTTGCGGGGATGGAATGGCGGCCATGACCCGCGCATCCCAGCCGAATTGCCCCGCAGCAGCTTCCAGGCTGGGGCGCTCGGGCGTAAAGCCCGGCGCATCATAGGCCACGCGATCACCCCATTGGATCAGCAAGCGTCGTTCAAAACCCGCTGCCGGCTGATCATCCTGACGCAAGGCCAGGCTGGGTGCCGCCGCGCGCTGCGCAGCAACCGGCATGGCAGGCAGCAAAGCCACCCCGGCCAATAAAGCGCGCCGATCCATCATGCCGAGGCTTCCTCGATCTTGGGCGGCAGATGCACGCGCACCGGCGGCAAGGGCGCGGTCCATTTCTCAACCTCGATCAGGCAGGATTGCGCAGAAGGCCCTTGGCCGAGTTTGGACGTACCCACATCCGCCGTCAGCACATTCGGATTGCCATGCACGCAAAGGCTGCCCGGCACGCCGGGTTCCAAAGGATCATACCAGGCGCCGGTCGCCATCATGGCGACACCGCGCATCAGGCCAGGATCAAGCCGCAAGCCACCCAGGCAAGCGCCACGATCATTGAAGACGCGCACGATATCGCCATCCTTCAAGCCGCGCGCGGCAGCGTCTTCCGGATTGAGCATGATCGGCTCACGCCCCGCGATCTTATTGGCGGCGGCAACACGGCCTGTATCCAATTGCCCATGCAGCCGTGTCGAAGGCTGGAAGGACAAAAGATGCAGCGGGTGGCGCTTGGCTTCCGCAGCCCCCAGCCATTCACGCGGCGCGATCCAGGCCGGATGGCCCGGCGCGTCTTCATAGCCGAAGCTTGCGATGGTTTCGCTGAACAACTCCACCTTGCCGGAAGGCGTATCGAGCGGGTTGTTTTCCGGATCAGCGGCGAAATCGGCGAATTGGGTGTATTCCTCACCGCGTGCGGGCGCATCGGCTTCCCAGAAACCCTTGGCCCAGAAAGCATCGAAATCGGGCGTTTCCTGGCCCATGCGCGCGCAATGCCGGCGCCAATTCTCGAACAGATGCCTGAGCCAGGCTTCTTCATTGCGTTGTTCGGTGAAGCGGTCGCGGTAGCCCAATTCTTCCGCGATATCGGCCAGCATATCATGGTCATTGCGCGCCTGACCCTGCGGCGGAATGGCCTGGTGCATGGCACGCAGGAAGCGGTCACGCCCACTGCTCGCGATATCATTGCGTTCCAGCGTGGTGGTCGCGGGCAGCACGATATCGGCGTGGCGCGCCAGTGATGTCCACCAGGGTTCCTGCACGATGATGGTCTCGGCCTGCGCCCAGGCGCGCAGCATGCGGTTCAGATCCTGATGGTGATGGAAGGGATTGCCGCCGGCCCACCAGATGATGCGCGTATCAGGAAATTTTAGCACGCGGCCGTTGAAGTGATGCTCGCCGCCGGGGTTTTCCAGCATTTCCGTGATGCGCGCGACAGGGATGAAGAAGCCGGTCGGGTTGGGCGTTGCCGGCATGGCAAAGCTTGGCACTTCGCGCCGGGGATGGCCCATGCCATTCACGCTGCCATAACCGAAAGCGACACCCTGCCCCGGCTTGCCGATCAGCCCCAGCATCGCGGCAAGCGCGGTCAGCATCCAATAGGGTTGCTCACCATAATCCGCGCGCTGCAAAGACCAGGTCGCGGTCAGCATCGCGGGCTGTGTGGCGATTTCCGCCGTCAGCGCGCGAATGGTCTCGGCCGGGATGGTGGTGATCGGCGCCGCCCATTCGGGGGTTTTCGCCACGCCATCACTTTCGCCGGTGATATAGGCGCGGAGCTTGTCCCAACCGACGCAATGGGTCGCGAGGAATTTCTTATCCTCCCACCCGCGTGCCAGGATTTCATGGCCCATCGCGAGCAGCAGCGCGGTATCGGTGCCGGGGCGGATCGGGGTCCATGCCGCACCGGCCCAATCCGGCACATCCGCCCGCGCGGGGGAGATTTGCAAAAAGCGCAGCCCGGCTTCGGCGGCGGCGCGCAAATTCATTTCATTGCTGTGCTGGCCCGCCCCGCCCGAGGTGACATAGCCATTGCGAATGGGCAGGCCGCCCAGGCAAAGCATGACCTTGGAATAGCGCGTGATCGCCGCCCAATCCGTGACCTTGCCAAGCAGCACTTCATTGGTGCCGAGGATATGCGGCAGCAGCGCCTGCGCCGCCGCGTAGGAATAGGCATTGACCTGCCCCGTATAGCCGCCGCCAAGCCCCAGGAAGCGCTGCAATTGGCTCCGCGCATGATGAAACCGCCCGGCCGAGGACCAGCCATAGGACCCGCCCATGATGGATTTCGGCCCGGCTTCGGCACGCACGCGGCGGGTTTCTTCCGCGACCAACCGCACCGCCTTGTCCCAGGATACCGGCACGAAGGCATCCCCCCCGCGCAGCGCCCCGCGCCGGCGGCCTTCCAGCCAGCCCTTGCGCACATAGGGGCGATCAATCCGCGCCGCGCTATGCACCGCATCGGGCATGGCCTCAATCAAGGAACCGGGGAAAGGGTCCCGGTGGAAGGGTTTCACCCCCACCAGACGGCCATTATCCACCACCGCTTCGAAGCTGCCCCAATGGGCGGCATGGGGTTTGATCTCGGTCATTTGTGTCTCCGTTCCCCCTAAACTGACGCGCCCGGACAGGAAGGGCAACGCTTTCCTCTTGGGTCTGGCGCCAAGCCATGGCTTAATCCCCCCATGACTAGGTTCGAGGAAGCCAGAACATGACCCCGCCCCGCAATTCCAATGCCGCACGCGACATTGCCAATGTCCTGCACCCCTATACCGATGCCAAGGCGCATCAGGTGACTGGCCCGCTGGTGATCAGCCGCGGCAAGGGCGTGCGTATTTTTGACGAACAGGGCAAGGAATACATCGAAGCCATGGCGGGGCTGTGGTGCACATCACTGGGCTTTGACAATGAACGCCTGGTGCAGGCCGCCGCCAACCAGATGC
>JBDKIR010000385.1:0-3092 GCA_039797035.1 Pseudomonadota bacterium
ACCACAATGCGCGACACCGCATCAGGAAACGCGGTTGCGAAATGATAGGCCTGCTGCGCCCCCATGGACCATCCGTAAATGCCATGGAGCTTTTCCAGCCCAAAATATTCCAGCAGCAGACGGCGCTGCGCCGCCACATTATCCCAGGCGGTCACCAGGGCGGGGTAATCTTGCGTATTGGACGGGGAAGAAGATAGCCCATTGCCGAACATATCTACCTGAATGATGAACCAACGGCCTGGATCCAAGATGCCATTCGGCTTGACCAACCACTCCAAATCCGGATGGCGGCCACCATAGCTGGTGGGATACAGAATGGCATTATCCTTGGCAGCGTTCAGGGTGCCATGCGTTTTCCAACTCAGCTTCGCTGCGGCAATGGTGCCCCCCTTGCGAACCGCCACATCGCCAAGCTGGAAAACACCAGTTTCATTAGGATGCGCCATTTTCCACCTCGCTCAGCCAGCCACGCATGCTCAGTTCCCGCTGCCCGATTTCAAAGCGTAGTCGCGCTGCCCAGAATGACCGTGCTTTGTGCCGACAAGACACCGCCATTGCCGTGCACAATGGCTGTATCATGCTTGGCAATTTGGCGTTCACCACATTCACCACGAATTTGGCGCACGGCTTCAATCAGCAGATAAAGGCCATACATGCCTGGATGGCAGTAGGATAAACCCCCGCCATTGGTATTCACGGCAAGCGCGCCGCCGGGTGCGATGCGCCCATTGGCAACGAAGGCGCCACCTTCACCCTTTTTGCAAAAACCCAGATCTTCAAGGAACAGAATGGTATTGATGGTGAAGGCATCATAAAGCTGCGCCATATCCATATCCCGCGCGGTAAGGCCTGCGGCTTTATAGGCACGAGCACCTGACGCAATGGCGCCTGTGTGGGTCAGGTCCGGCATATTGGAAATGCTGGCATGGGTAATCGACGTACCTGTGCCAAGGACAAAGACCGGCGGCTTCTTCAGCGCCTTTGCCCGTTCGGCGGATACAAGGACAACCGCGCCACCGCCATCGGTCACCAGGCAGCAATCGCGTACCGTGAAAGGATAGGAAACCATTTTGGCGCCAAGGACACCGGCAATATCCAAAGGCCGCCGATCAAAGGCCACCGGGTTGAGCTGCGCCCATTTACGCGCAGCCACCGCCACTTCTGCCAATTGTTCACGCGTGGTGCCGAATTCATGCATATGGCGGTTCGCCGCCATGGCATAGGCGGTTGAGGGCATGAAAGGCTTGAAGGGCGTTTCATAAGGATTGAATTCACGCGGGGAAGCATTCTTGCGCCCCGCAGAACGCTGCGTGCTGCCATAGGCCACGATGGCAACGGAACAAAGCCCCGCTTCAATGGCAGCCTGCGCATGTGCAACGTGAATTTCAAAAGATGATCCACCAACAATGGTAGAATCCACATAGGCATCCGGCTTCTTCAAATATTCCGCGAGCGACATGGCGGAAGTGCGCGCCTGGGTGGTCGCGCAGAAAATGCCATCCACCTCTGCCAGCGTCAGGCCCGCATCGGCCAGGGCGCGCACTGTGCCCTGCGCCATCAGGTCAATAACGGACATATCCGCCGCAACACTACCGATATCTGATTCCGCCGCACCCACAATCGCGACGCTACCGCGCTTCAACATGGCCATCGCCTCACGCCCCCTTCACGGTAAAGACCGGGATCGGCGGTTCATCGCCACCCTGTTGATGCGTGCGAAATGCCACCCGCATGCCGATCCTGACTTCCATCGGGTCGATATCCTCAACCCGGCTCATGAGGCGATAACCCTCATCCATGTCGATCAGGCAGACATTGTAAGGCTCACCCTGCGCCGGATGAACAACGGTGGTGGCATGCACCGTACCCAAGCCTTTTGAGATCCGCCATTCCAGCGTCTCGCTGCCGGTATAGGGGCAGATGATGCGCGGATAGAAAACCGCCTTACCCGCAGCAGGACTGTATTGATAGGCGAGTTCTCCGCGCCGGAGAAATTCATTATAAATGCCCAAGGGCGATTGCTTGGCGTTTTCCATCACATTCCGTTCCTGCCTTCAGGATAGAACGGAGTGTGCGGGCATTCACTGCATCAGACAAGCCGGTTTGCGGGCACTCGAAGGCACCGCGCGCACCGGGGTCGGTAGCGCCGCCTAGGCCGCCGCCATCAGGCGGGCCTTGGCGTCCTGGCGCAGCATATCGGCGCCTTTTTCGGCAATCATGATGCTGGGCGCATTGGTATTGGTGGAGGTTACCGCCGGCATCACGGATGCATCGATAACACGAATGCCTTCCAGCCCATGGACACGCAGCCGATCGTCAACCACAGACATCACATCCGGCCCCATGCGGCAGGAACAGGAAGCGTGGAATACTGTTGAACCGGTCTGCCGGGCGAAATGCAGGAATTCTTCATCAGTCTGCACATTCGGCCCCGGCACATCTTCCGCCACAAAATAAGGCTGCAAGGCCGGCGCCTGAAGCCATTGCCGCACCATGCGCAACCCAGCCACAATGCTGCGCTGATCACGGTCTTCGGCCAGATAATTGGGATTGATCACCGGCTGTTCATGCGGGTTGGCGCTGCGCGCTTGCACAAAGCCACGGCTTTCCGGGCGCATCTGCCACACGCCAGAAGTCATGCCCGGCTTGTAATCCAAGGTTCTGGTCGCGCCCGGCGCATAACTTGCCGAGGCAAATAACGCCTGCATGTCCGGCGTTGCGGATTCCGGCAGCGCCTTGAAGGATGCCGCCAGCAGGGATGCCGCATAGGTCAGCATACCACGCCCCATCACGGCGTATTTCAGCAATTCCCCCACGAAGCGGATACCGCGTGAACGTTCATTCAAGGTAGCGATATTCTTCACTTCCGCCTGCACACGCACCAGGAAGTGGTCCTGAAAATTCCGGCCAACGCCGCGCAAAGCATGCACCACCGGCACACCGATACGCGCCAGATGTTCAGGATCGCCCACCCCGGAAATTTGCAGCAAATGGGGCGAGCCAATCGCACCGGCGGATATGATCACTTCCTGCCCAGCCAGGGCTTTTTCCGTGGCACCGCCACGTGAAAATTCGATGCCAGCCGCCTTCTT
>JBDKIR010000386.1:0-6326 GCA_039797035.1 Pseudomonadota bacterium
TTTGCAAAATAAAATTATTGGTCAAGATACTGTTGGAGCTATTTTTATTTTCAATCCCTGAGTAAATTTATCTAAATTTCAACAAAATTTTTCAAATGTGTCAATTTTTATTTATGATGACTTTTCCGATATATTTTGCTTTCTGAAATGATATATCCCCCCCCGCTAGGCCTCACGGGAAAGCCCTTTCGTTAGATTGATCCGCAGCACCAGGGCATCCGCGCCATCGGCGTAATAGCGGCGGCGACGGCCCACTTCCTCGGCCCGCATCAGGGCGTAAAGCGCCCGCGCCGGCGCATTGCCTTCAGCCACTTCCAAAAATAGATCCAAGGCGCCGCGCGCCGCGGCCTCGGTCAGCACGGCCTCGACCAAGGCATAACCACGGCCCCGGCCACGCGCGGCCGGGCAGACCGCCAGGGTCAGCAATTCTGCCTCCGCCCCATTGGCTTGGGCCAGGGCAAAGCCAACCGGCTCACCTGCCGCTTCCGCCAGCAGGCCGAAATGCCCGGGCAGGCCCAACATCAGGCCGATGGCCCCCGCGCCCCAGGCCTGTTTGGGCGGGAAACTCAAGGCATGGATCGCCGCCATAACCCCCGCCCCTGCCGCGCCAATGGGTGTGATCACGGAAGGGCGCCCTTCACCCCGGCGCCCGAAGCGCGGGGGGTTCGGCATAAAGCGGCGCAGCACCGCGTGGCGGCAGGCTGCCCGCCAAGCGGCGCTGGGCCACCCGCGCGATGGCCGCTGCATGGGGCAAGGCAGGCGGACGGGCTTCGGCTGCGTAACCACGCAGGTGCAATGCCGCCGCCGCCGCTTCCGCCGCATCCCCCACCAGCAGCAGGGCGCCGGTTGGATCGGGCAGCGCTTCCAGCGCCAGAATCTGGGGGGCGGCGGGCAGCGCCGCGCCGGGGGCAAAAACCTCCAGCAGCACCCGGCCCTGACGCTGATCCAGCACGGACCATATCGTGGTGCGGGCGCGCTCTTCCTCGGCCAATTCGGCCACCAAGGCTTCGCCGGTGGTCACGCCGATCAAGGGTTTGCCAAGCGCCTGGGCCAGGCCTTCCGCCAGGGCAATGGCCGTGCGCAAGCCAGTGAAGCCCCCCGGCCCCACCCCAACGGCTATGGCCGCTAGCGCCTCGGGCGCGGTTTGCGCCTGCTTCAGCACGGCTTCCGCCAAGGGCGGCAGTGCGGCCGGGTGGCCGCGCGGCGCATCATGCTGCGCCGCCGCGACCACTTGGCCATCCGCCAGCAGCGCCGCGGAACAGCGTGCCAAAGCGCCTTCAAGCGCCAGAATCAGCATGCAGGGCCTTTCATGACCGAATTTTCCGGCGCCATTCTACCGCATCTTCGGCGCGGGCGGGAATTGCCGCACCGCGCTGGGGTCACACCATGCCGCGTACGCCGCGCCACAGTGCCGTCGTATCCGCGCCGCCCGGATCACGCGCATCGGGGCGCACCGCCGTATGCACCATGGCCAGCCGCCGCGCCGGGTCCACAAAAAGTGCCTGCCCCCGCACGCCCAGCAGCGCGAAGCTGCCATCCAGGCTGGGGAAGATCCAGGTCTGATAGCCATAGCCATAATATCGCCCGGTAGCCGCCGGGGCGACATGCGCGTGGGTCATCTCGGCCAACCAAGCCGGCGGAATGATCTGCCGCCCTTCCGCCTGCCCACCGCGCGCCAACATCATGCCAAGCCGCCCATAATCACGCAGCACGGCATTGAAGCCCATATAGCCGACTTCCTGCCCGGACCGATCGGTCAGCCAGGTCGCCGGGGCTTCCGCGCCGAGGGGCTGCCAGATTTTTTCACTGAAATAACCAGCAATCGGCCGGCCAATCGCCTGGCGCAGCACCAGCGCCAGCACAAAGGTCTCGGCCGAGGCGTAATACCAGCGCTGCCCGGGCGGCGCGATGCGGCGGTTGAAATGCGGCGGCACCTGAACCCCGCCAGCACTTTGCCCACCAATCGTCAGACGGGACAGGCGGGCGGAATCATCATTGCCATCATACTCCTCCCGGAACGCGACACCGGAAGACATGGTGAGCAAATGCCGGAGCGGCGTCGCGCCATATTCCGTGCCAGCCAGCGCGGGCAGATAGGCCGCGGCCTCATCCTCCACCGAACGAATGCGCCCTTCGGCAATCGCAAGGCCGATCATCATGGCAATAATCGTCTTCGCCATGGAAAAGGAGGTCAGCCGATGCTGATCCCCCCGGCCATATTGGTAGCGTTCGATCAGGATCTGCCCATCCTGCGCAATCAGCAGGCCGGTGGTCGGGTTGCGCGCCAAATATTGATCCAGCCCGAAACGACCAGCGCCAAGCATGGGTGGGCTGTCATAATAAAAGCGCGGCTCGGCACTTGGCCGCCGCCAAGGACTGGCGCGTGAGGGCGCCGGTGAAGTAGCCGCCGAAAGGACCTCATCCAGCCGGGAAAAGCCATCGACACTGTGGCTGACGCGCCACCAGGTCGTGCGATCGGCCCGGGGATATCCGCCCAGCGCATCGACATATTGGCTCAAGAAGGGCCCGCCCGGATTGCGGCCAATCCCGCCCTCCACGGTCACATTCCCCGCGCCAAGCGTGGCGCAACCGGGCGCGGCCAATAAGCCGGCCAGCACCGCACGGCGCGATGGGTGGGCGGGACGGGCGGTCAAGCTGGGGCGAAGCTGCATCATCTAAGCTAGGCATTTCGGCGCCGAGCTGAAAAGCGGCCGAACCGGTGAAAAAACGCTGGCAAAAAATCTTCAGCCAGGCAGAGTCCCGTCATAAGCAATGGAGGAAACCGGAGTGAAACTCACCCGCCGCGCCGCGCTGGCTGCGCCTGCCCTGTTATTCGCGCCCCATGCCCGGGCACAAGCCGGCTTTCCCAATCGCGCCGTGCGCATGATTGTGCCGTACACGCCGGGCGGGGTTTCCGACATTACCGCAAGGTTGATTGCCGAACCGCTCGCCGCCGCCTGGGGGCAACCAGTGCCGGTGGAAAATCGCGCCGGGGCGGATGGCGTGATTGGCACGGAAGCGGTGGCGCGCAGCGCGCCAGATGGCCATACGCTTGGCCTGGTATCCGTTGGCCATCCGGTGAATGCCGCTTTCTATAAGCTGCCCTTCGATACGATGAAGGATTTCACCTTCATTTCGCAAACCACGGTGACCCCCCTGGTGTTATGCGCGCCGAAGGCCTTCGCGCCCAATACGCCGGCGGAATTGGTGGATTACGCCAAGCGCAACCCGGGCGTGACCTTCGCCGGCACGGGGGGTGTGGTGCGGCTGGCACCGGTGCTTTTCGCGCAACGCACGGGCATTACACTGGAATATGTGCCCTATCGCGGCAGCACCCAGGCGCATCCGGATTTGATCGCCAACCGTGTGAACATCATGTTCGATACGGTGCCGGCGGCACTCCCGCATATCCAGGCGGGCACGTTGAAGGCCATTGCCACCACCGGTGCGCGACGCAGTGCGCAATTGCCGGATGTGCCAACGATTGGCGAAGCCTTCCTGCCAGGGTTTGAAGCTTCAACCTGGGGCATGGTGATTGGCCCCGCCGGCATCCCAGCGCCCATTCTGGCCAAGCTCAACGCCGATATCCGTGCGGCGCTGCAAGCCCCCGCAGTGGTGGAACGCCACAAGACGCTGGGCGCGGAAATCCTTTCCAATACGCCGGAGGAAATGCGCGCCTTTACGGAAGCCGAGATGAAAAAATGGGGCGATGCGGCGCGCGCGGCCGGGATTCAGCCGCAATAAAAAGGGCGCAGCATGCGGGGATCGCGCACTGGCGCGACCCCCAAGCCAGCGTCAGGCTTTTTCGATTTCGCCGCCGCCATCAACCCAATTCTTGAAACCGCCCAGATTGCGCACATTGGTATAGCCCATATCGTGCAGCGTCTTCAGCACCAGCGCGGAACGCCCGCCCGAAGCGCAATAGGCGACAATGGTCTTGGCGCGATCAAAATTCGCGTCATGCAGTGCGGATGAAGGATCGGCGCGGAATTCCACCAGGCCACGCGGAATGGTGAGCGCGCCCGGCACCTTGCCGGAAGCCGCGACTTCGCCCGGTTCGCGCACATCCAGGAATACCACATCGGCGCGGCCGACCAACCCCTTGGCCTCCTCGGCGCTGATGCGCGGCACCACGGATTCGGCGGCGGCAAGCATTTGTTGGACGGTGAGGGTCATAGGCTTCTTCTCCCTTTGGGTTATGGGGCGAAGGTTAGGGCGCTTTGGGGCGTCCCGCACCCCCCTTTTCATTGCGGCGCGGCGAAAGGCCAATTCACATTCGCGGTTCAAACCGGCATAGGCTTCCCGGATGACGTCGTCGCGAAACGCCCTGATCCTGGGCGCTGGCATTATGGGGCTTTGCACCGCCTGGGCGCTGCGCCGCGCTGGCTGGCAGGTGCGCGTGATTGAACAGGCGCCCATCCCCAATCCGCGCGGCGCTTCGGTGGATCAGCACCGGCTGATCCGCCACGCCTATGGCGCGCAGGCGGGTTATATGCGGATGGTCGATCCCGCCTATGCGGCTTGGGAGATGATCTGGGCCGCACTCGGCGCGCGACATTATGTCGAAACCGGTGTGCTGGCGCTGGCCAATCACCAGGGCGGCTGGCTTGCGGAAAGCCGTATTGCGCTACGGGCCGATGGCCATGCTTGCGCCGATTTGCCGCAGGGGCAGATCACGGCGCGCTACCCGATGCTGTCCGATACCGACATTGCCGCCGCCTTTACCCTGCCGCGCGGTGGTGTGCTGCTCGCGGAACGTATTGTCGCTGGGCTTGCCGCACACCTTACGGCGCAAGGGGTGGTGTTCGAAGCTGCCGAGGTCGCTGCCGCCCTGCCAGAACGCAAAACCCTGCGCTTGGCCAATGGCGCAGAACGGGGCGCGGATCTGCTGGTACTCGCCGCCGGCCCCTGGGGGCCCAGGCTGCTCGGCACTGGGCTTACCGGGCGTGTGGTTCCTTCCCGGCAAATCCTGGTGCGGCTTGAACCCCCGGCTGGCTTCCGCGCCGCCTGGGAAGCCGCGCCCATGCTGCTCGATCTGGCGGAAGATGGCGGATTTTACGCCGTGCCGCCGGTTGCGGGTACCGCGCTCAAGATCGGGGATCACCGCTTTTCCCGTACGGGTGACGCCGGGGCGGACCCGCGCGCGGCAACGCCCTCAGAAATCGAGGAAATCATGGCGCTGGCCCGCCCGCGCCTGATCAATGCGGAAGCCTATCGCGTGCTCGGTGCCCAGGCCTGCTATTACGATGTGGAAGACCGGGAGGAATTCATCCTGGAAGCCGCCGCCCCCGACTGCTTTGTCATGTCCGGCTTTTCCGGCCATGGCTTCAAATTCGCCCCGCTTTTGGGTCTGGCCCTGGCCGCGGCGGCGGAGGATACTGCCCTTGCCCGCGCCCTACCGGGTTGGGCCGCCGGGCGGGATGCGCCCGCGCCCGGTTTGCTTGCTGCCTTGGAGTCCAGCCCATGACCACCACCGCCGCTGATGATCTGATTTTCGGCCTGACACGCCTGGTTGACCTGCCGGGTCTGACCAATGCCGCCGGCGCGCCTCTGTCGGCCGATGACATTGCGCAAATCGTCAATGAGGCCAATCGTTTTTGCACCGAAGCGCTGCAACCGAAAGCCCAGGAAGCCGATAAGCAGGGTGCCCGCTACGCCAATGGCACGGTGACCACGCCGGCGCATTACCCGGCGCTGTACGATCAATGGCGCGAAGGCGGCTGGCAGGGGCTGGCCGCGCCGGTGGATCATGGCGGGCAGGGTCTGCCGCTGAGCCTTTGGACCGCCATGGTGGAATTGGGCATGGCGGCGGATGCTTCCTTCATGCTGGGGCCGCTGCTTTCCGCCGGCGCGATTGATCTTTTGCGCCATTACGCCACGCCGGATCAGGCAGCGCGCTGGCTGCCGCCGATGATCGCGGGCGAATGGACCGGCGCGATGTGCCTGACCGAACCGCAAGCCGGCAGTGATTTGGGGGTGCTGCGCACCCGCGCGGAACCACTCGGCAATGGGCGGTATGCGCTGCACGGGCAGAAGATTTTCATCACCTGGGGCGAACATGATTGCGCCGGCAATATCCTGCATCTGGTGCTGGCGCGCCTGCCGGATGCGCCGCCGGGCTCACGCGGGATTTCGCTGTTTGCCGCGCCCAAAATCATGCCCGATGGCGCGCGCAATGCTTTCCGCTGCGGTGGTATCGAGCGCAAAATGGGCATCCATGGCAGCCCCACCTGCATCATGCTGTATGAGGGTGCGGAGGCTGAAATGGTCGGCGAACCCAATCGCGGCCTGCAAGCCATGTTCGCCATGATGAACAACGCGCGGCT
>JBDKIR010000387.1:0-6374 GCA_039797035.1 Pseudomonadota bacterium
CTTTGGGGTTACTCCCGACGCAGGAAAGGCTAGGTTTTCCGATCATGGCGGTCAAGATTTCCGCCGTTCGGTCCTGAGCCTCCCGCTGATGCCGCTACCGAAAGACCACCGGTTTCCCCAACACGCGGCGCCGATGCCGCTGGGTCTTGCCGCGCTGCCCCCCATGGCGCGGTGTTTTGATCCGGTATCGGCCAAAAACGGATGGATACGAGAAGACCATGCCTGAAGTGATGTTCGCCGGTCCCGATGGGCGGCTTGAAGGGCGCTACCACCATTCCAAGCGCCCGAACGCCCCGACGGCCCTGCTGCTGCACCCGCACCCCCTGCATGGCGGCACCATGAACAACCGCGTCATCCATGCGCTGTATCAGCGCATGCAGGCGCTGGGCTTTTCCGTGCTGCGCTTCAATCTGCGTGGCGTGGGCCGCAGCCAAGGGCGCTATGATGGCGGGATTGGCGAAGTGTCTGACGCCTGCGCCGGGCTGGATTTTCTGCAAACCGTGAACCCCAACGCTTCCTCCCAATGGGTTCTCGGCTATTCCTTTGGCGCCTATGTCGGCATGCAGGTGCTGATGCGCCGGCCCGAAATGGGCGGCTTTGTTTCCATCAGCGCGCCGGCTTCACATTATGATTTCGGCTTCCTGGCACCCTGCCCCTGCGGCGGTCTAATCCTGCATGGCGCGGATGATGAATTGGTGCCGGAAGCTTCCGTGAAGAAGCTCGTGGAAAAGCTGAATACGCAAAAGGGCGTCACCATTGATTACCGCGTCATGGCGGGTGCGGGGCATGTCTTCACGCCTGAACAGACGGAACGCGTGGTGGATGCCGCCGAAGACCATGTCATGAGTGTATTGAACCGCAATCGCATGTCTTTGGCTGCTGACTGAAGCTGACAACAGCGTCATAAAAAGGGCTGCCAAGTCAAAGCTTGGCGGCCCTTTTTCATGTGCGTCAATTATGCTTTTCTGACGTCATAATCGGGAGGACATCATGAGGATTTCACGACGCGGTCTGCTTGCCAGCGCCCTTGCCGCACCCGCCATTGCACAGGCTCAGGCTGGCTGGCGCCCGGATCGGCAAATTACCATGATCGTCGCCTATGCTGCGGGTGGCGGCACAGATACCGCCGCGCGCACCGTGGCCCGCTTCATGGAAATGGATCTCGGCCAACCGGTTGTCGTGCTGAACCGGCCGGGCGCCGGCGGCGAAATCGGCTTCACCGAATTGGCCCGCGCGCGACCCGATGGCTACACTATCGGCTTCATTAATACGCCAACCATTGTGACCGTACCGATCGAACGCCGCGCCCGTTTCACGCTGGATGATTTTTCCCTTATTGGAAATATCGTCGACGATCCGGGCGGCATGTGGGTGTTGCCCGATAGCCCCTACAAAACCCTGGCAGATTTGCTTGCCGCCGCCAAAGCGCAGCCCGGCACGATTGGCTATGGCACCACCGGGATCGGGTCCGACGACCATTTGGCCACTTTGGCGCTTGAACGCGCCTCCGGCAGCAAATTCTTGCATATTCCCTTCGGTGGTTCCGCCGTGGTGAAACAAAATCTGCTGTCGCGCACCATCCCGCTTGCCGTGATGAATATGGCCGAAGGGCTGAATGACTGGCGCCAAGGCATCATGCGGCCCCTCGCCCAAATGGGCGAAACGCGCTGGGACCGCGCACCGGATGTGCCCACTTTGCGGGATTTGGGTTTTGATGTGGTGGAAGGTTCCATGCGCGGCATGGCGGCGCCGGCAGGCATGCCGCCCGAAATTCTCGCGCGGTTGTCAGAATCGGTAAAAAAGACGGTCGATAATCCCGAATTCCAAAAGCTCGCGGATCAGCAATTCCTGCCGCTGCGCTTCCTGGCGCCCGAAGCCTATCGGGCGGAGCTGGTCGGGCTGCGCACCCGCTATCAGGCGCTTTGGAACCAGCACCCCTGGAAGGATTGATTACAACAGGGCCCCGATAATCCGCCCGCCGGTCAGCGGGCGGGGGGCCCCGGTGGTGCCCGGGAAGCTCAAGGGCAGGCCGCGCGCCACACGCGCCGCCAAAACGCCAAAGGCCTGGGCTTCCAGCGCATCGCCATCCCAGCCCGCGACTTCCACCGGGCGCACCGGTTCTTCCAAAGCGCCGCCCAGCGCCTTCATCACGGCGGGGTTGCGCCGCCCACCGCCGGCGACCAGCCATTGCAGGGGTGGTTCCGGGAAATGCCGCGCGGCGGCGGCGACACACACCGCACAAAAAGCCACCAGCGTTGCCGCGCCATCCGCGGCCGATAGGCTGCCCGCCCCGGCTTCCCGCAAGGCACGGTCAAAATCCAGCCGATCGAGCGATTTCGGTGGCGGCGCCGCCAAATAGGGATGCGCCATCAGCCGCCCCAGCACCGCGCCATCCGCCTGACCCGCGAGTGCCAGCTTGCCCGCCACATCATAATCCTTGCCGGTATGCTGGCGTGCCCAATCATCCAAAGGCCCATTGGCCGGGCCGGTATCAAAGGCGAGCATCTCCCCCTCCGGCCCCAGCCAGGTGACATTGCCAACACCGCCCAGGTTCAGAATGGCGAGCGGCTTTGGCAGGGGCGCGGCAAGGGCACGATGAAATACCGGCACCAAGGGCGCGCCCTGGCCGCCGGCGGCAACATCGGCGCTGCGAAAATCATAAGCGACACTCATGCCCGTGCGGCGCGCGAGCAGGGCGGCATCGCCAATCTGCCAGGTGAAGGGGGTGCCGCTGCGCCCGGGGGCGGCGGGGCGATGCAGGATGGTCTGGCCGTGAAAGCCGATCAGATCTGCCGGCAGGCCAATGGCTTCCACCGCTTCGGCGTGGCGTTCGGTCAGGCGGCGCGTGGCGTCCAGCAATTCAGGGTCTTGGGGGCTGAGGCTTTCGGCCCGATCCAGCAGGGACCGCAAGGCGCGGCGCAGCGCGGGGTCATAAGGCAGGGTCTGGCGCGGCCCGAAGCGCGCAATCACCTCCCCATCCGTTTCCAGATAGGCAGCATCCACGCCATCCAATGACGTGCCACTCATAAGGCCGATGGTTCTCAGCATGATGGGGACGTGCTACCCCCGCCCGCCTGTCGGTGGAAGCCCCGGCAGGCGTGGAATAGCTAGAAACCGGATAGCATCATGAACAGCGCGCGAAGCGATTTCCTGCATGTGGCGCGGGAACGCGGCTATATTCATCAAACCACCGAGGAAGGCGCCTTTCTGGCGCGGCTCGAAGCCGGGCCGCTCGCCGGCTATATCGGCTTTGATGCAACCGCCGATAGCCTGCATGTCGGGTCCTTGGTGCAGATCATGCTGCTGCGCTTGATGCAGCGCACCGGCAATCGCCCCGTGGTGTTGATGGGCGGTGGCACGACCAAGGTGGGCGATCCGTCCTTCCGCGATGAAGCGCGGCCCTTGCTTTCCGATGCGCAGATCGAAATCAACAAGGCTGGCATTCGCAAGGTATTCGATGCCTTTCTGCATTTCGGTGATGGCCCGACCGATGCCATCATGCTCGATAACGCGGAATGGCTCGATAAGCTGCTCTACATCCCCTTCCTGCGCGATGTCGGGCGGCATTTCAGCGTCAATCGCATGTTGACCATGGAAAGCGTCAAGCAGCGGCTTGATCGTGATCAGCCGCTGAGCTTCCTTGAATTCAACTACATGCTGCTCCAGGCCTATGACTTCCTGGAATTGCGCCGGCGCCATGGTGTGGTGCTGCAAATGGGCGGGTCCGATCAATGGGGCAATATCGTCATGGGGACCGATCTGATCCGGCGTATGGATCAGGCGGAAGCCTTTGGCCTGACGACGCCGCTGATCACCACCGCATCCGGGGCCAAGATGGGCAAGACGGCGAAGGGTGCTGTCTGGCTCAATGCCGATCGTGTTTCGCCTTATGATTACTGGCAATTCTGGCGCAATACAGAAGATGCCGATGTGGCGCGCTTCATGGGCTTGTTTACCGAAATGCCCATGGCGGAGATCGCCCGCTACGCCGCGCTGCAAGGCGCTGAGGTAAATGAGGCGAAGAAGGTTCTGGCGACCGAAGCCTGCGCCCTGCTGCATGGCCGCGCTGCGGCGGAAGCCGCGGCCGAGACAGCGCGCAAGGCTTTCGAGGAAGGGCTGAATGCGGCAAGCCTGCCGAGCGTGACCTCAGCCCTGCCCGCCAATATTGTTGATGTGCTGGTGGAACATAAGCTGGTGCCGAGCAAAGGTGAGGCACGGCGGCTGATTGCCAATGGCGGGATTTATGCCAATAACGAACCTGTCGCCGCGATTGATCGCGTGCTCGGCCAAGGCGATTTGCAGGATGGCGTCATCAAGCTTTCCATCGGCAAGAAGCGCCATGTGCTGCTGAAGCCGGCGTAATTTCAGCCGGCTTTACGCCAAAGCTCCGGCTGCAATTCTTCCTGCCGGTTCGGAAACAGCATGGCACAGCCCAGTGTCACGCAGGCCACCGCGCCCAGCACCAGCATGGAAAGCGCGAGTGATCCTGTTGCCTCATGCAGGAAGCCAATCAAGGGCGAGGCAATGGCCGCGCCCAGGAAGCCCACCGTAAAGCGCACGGAATAGAGTTTGGCGCGCAAGGCGGGGGCGACATAACGCGCTGTCATCGTCTCATTCACGGTGACCTGACCAAAGATGCAGGCCGCCACCAGCCCGGCCACCGGCAAGACTGCCCAACCCTGCAAGAAGGCCAAGGCGAAAAGCCCCGGCACCACCACAATGGCCAGCGGCATGAAAACGCTTTTCAAGGTGCGGCGGTCAATCATCCGGCCCACGCTGAATTGCGCCACGCCGCCGCAAATCGTCGCCAGGAAGGACAGCAAGCCGACAATCGGCAGCAATTCCGGATTGCTCGCCAAACGTTCTTCCATGAGTTTTGGGATGAGCAAGGTATAGGCATTGAAGACGAGGCCGGAGACCGCCGCGATGGCCAGCAGAATAATCACCGCGCGGCGCACCCAGGCGGGCGGAATTTCGGGAAAGGGTTTGCCACCGGCCTGAATGCGTTCCGAATCAAAGGGCGGTTCGCGCCAGTAGAAAAACCCCGCAATGAT
Organism: Pseudomonadota bacterium; assembly: GCA_039797035.1. Taxonomy (GTDB): domain Bacteria; phylum Pseudomonadota; class Alphaproteobacteria; order Acetobacterales; family Acetobacteraceae; genus Neoroseomonas. The sequence continues at coordinate 5,055 of JBDKIR010000387.1, forward strand.
GCAGGCGATGCCAGGAATGATGAAAGCCCAGCGCCAGCCAGCATCGGCGGCGATGAAGGCGGTTAGCACCGGTGCCGTTGCGACACCCAGATTGCCGAACACGCCATTGATCCCCATGGCGCGGCCCACACGCTCACCGGCGGCTTCCACCAGAATGGCGGTGCCGATCGGGTGATAAATCGCCACAAAGGCGCCCATGGCCCCGAGTGCGATGGCCAGCATCAACGGCGTTGGCGCAAAACCTGCCGCCACCATGAAGGCGCCGCTGCCCATGAAAAACGCGATCATCAAAACGCGTCGCCCGAAGCGATCCGCAAGCCAACCCATGGGCAGGGCGCAAAGCCCGTAGATCACGAACATGGCGGTACCAAGCGCCAGGATCGGCCCGTAATCACCGCCGAACAGTCCGCGATCCTGCTGCACCATGGCCAGCACGGCGGTGGCCAAAATCAGCAGGCTGTAATGCGTGAAGCTATGTGCGGCATTGATCAGAATGGTTTGCCGTCTTGCCGCGTTCATGCGTCCCTTCCCCCAAAGCAGGGCAGGATCATGCCGGATTGGCGGGTGCTGCGCTACGGGGGGTTTTCCGACGCAATTGGCGCAGCACATCGCGCGGCCGGAAGGCGCCCAGCGCCACACCCGCCAGCGTAAAAGCTGCCATGCCGAGCAGAATCATGCAGCCAGCGCGCAGCATCGGCAGCACGCCTTCCAGGGCCAAGCCCAGGGCAAATACCAGCGCGGCCATGATCACGCTCGCCAGCACAAGGCGCGGCAGCACGCGCCGGCAGCGCCGGTCCAGCACCAAATGCCCGCGCCGCAGCAGAAGCCAGGCGAGCAAACCGCCATTGACCCAGGCCGCGATACTGGTGGCGAGCGCGACACCGACATGGCCCAGCACATTCATGAAGGCCAAATTCAGCGCCAGATTGACCGCGACGGACAAAATCCCGATCCGCACCGGGGCCGAGGTATCGCCGCGCGCGAAAAATGCCGGCGCGAAAACCTTCACCAGCACAAAGGCCGGCAACCCGGCAGCATAGGCGACCAGCGCCGCCGCCGAAGCCGCACTCGCCGCCGCATCAAAGGCGCCGCGCTGGAACAGGGCTGCGGTAATCGGCCCCGCCGCGACTGCCAGCCCCGCCGCACAAGGCAGCGTCAGCAGCACCGCCAATTCAATGCCGCGATTGAGCGCGCGATGGGCCGAAAGTTTTTCGCCGAGGCGCAAATGCCGCGCGAGCAAGGGCAATAACGCGGTGCCGAGTGCCGCGCCAATGACGCCCAGCGGCAGCTGCGCGACGCGGTCAGCGTAATAAAGGTAGG